>NZ_JBHVHQ010000067.1:0-18434 GCF_042800135.1 Streptomyces sp. NPDC057654
CCGAGGCCCCGCGTGTCGGCCCCTCGGGAATCCCCCTGGACGAGTCCGAGCCCGGCCGGACGATGACCTCGGCGGACATCGACGACGTGGTCGCGGCCTTCGCCGCCGGGGCGGCGGCCGCCGAGGCCCGCGGCTTCGACGGCATCGAACTGCACGGCGCCCACGGCTACCTCATCGACCAGTTCCTGTGGGAGCGCACGAACCGGCGCGAGGACGCCTACGGCGGCGACCACGCCTCCCGGAGCCGCTTCGCCGCCGAGATCGCGGCCGCCTGTCGCGCGGCCGTCTCGCCGGAATTCCCCATCGTCTTCCGGATGTCGCAGTGGAAGCTCGGCGCCTACGAGGCCCGGGTCGCCGAGACGCCGCAGGAGCTGGAGGCCGTCCTCGCCCCGCTCGCCGAGGCGGGCGTCGACGCCTTCCACCTCTCCACGCGCCGCTACTGGCTCCCGGAGTGCGAGGGCTCGGACCTCAACCTCGCGGGCTGGGCCCGGAAGCTGACCGGCAAGGCCGCCATCGGCGTCGGGTCGGTCGGGCTGGGCACCGAGTTCGGGTCCGCGCACCGGGGCGGGCTGAGCGACGTCGCGGGCATCGGCCGGCTCCTGGACCGGATGGAGCGCGACGAGTTCGACATCGTGGCGATCGGCCGCGCCCTGCTGGGCGACCCGGAATGGGCCGCGAAAATCCTGAGCGGCCGCACCGGAGAGCTCAGCCCTTACGACCCGAAGGCGCTGGACACTCTGTACTGACCGGAAAAGCACAGGTCAACACCGATGCGGCGGCCGTCTCCCACAGCGGGGGACGGCCGCCGCCGGTGCGGGGCAAGCAGTCATGTCCTGGGACCAGCGGGACAGTTGCGGGGCGGTCGGGACATGTCGGGGTCTCGCGGACGGCCGTTGCCGGGAGTTCACGTCCTACCTCTTGTGGCCGGTGTGACGTGCCCGCTATCAATGGTTAGGAAAGCTTCCTAACAGCCACACGGGAACGGAGTCCCCGCATGCCCGCGCGCACCCCGAAGTCGAAGACCACCCGTACCACCCGCACCGCCCTGATCGGGCTGGCCATCGCGCTCCCCGCATCGCTCGCCCTGGCCGGGGTCGGCCAGGCGACCGAGGCCACGCACGCGACAGCGGCCCGTACGAGCGCCGCCGCGCCCGCCGTCAAGGCGACGGGTCTCGACGACCCGCAGAAGAAGGAGATCGCGATGAAGCTGGTCTCCAGCGCCGAGAACTCCGGCCTCAACTGGCGCGACTACTACAAGTACCTGGAGGACATCGAGGACGGCCGCGGCTACACGGGCGGCATCATCGGCTTCACCTCGGGCACCGGCGACATGCTCGACCTCGTCGAGCTGTACACCAAGAACAAGCCCGACAACCCGCTCGCCAAGTACCTGCCCGCCCTGCGCAAGGTCAACGGCAGCGACTCGCACGCCGGCCTCGGCACGCCCTTCGAGAAGGCGTGGGACAAGGCCGCCAAGGACAAGGTGTTCCAGCAGGCGCAGGAGTCCGAGCGCGACCGCGTCTACTTCAACCCGGCCGTCAAGCAGGGCAAGGCCGACGGCGTCGGCACGCTCGGCCAGTTCGCCTACTACGACGCGATCGTCATGCACGGCCCCGGCGACGACAAGTACAGCTTCGGCGGCATCCGCAAGACCGCCATGTCCAAGGCCAAGACCCCGGCGCAGGGCGGCGACGAGAAGAAGTACATCAGCGCCTTCCTCGACGCCCGCAAGAAGGCCATGCAGAGCGAAGAGGCGCACAGCGACACCACCCGCGTCGACACCGAGCAGCGCGTCTTCCTCGACGCCGGCAACCTCGGCCTGGAGCCGCCGCTCAAGTGGAAGGTCTACGGGCAGTCCTTCGAGATCAAGAAGTAACGGCGGGCGCGGACGGGGCGGGGCCGACCGCCGAGAAGGCGAACGAGAACGACGCCGGCCCCGCCCGCAGCCAGTGCTCCGGCAGCACCCCCGGCCCGCACGACTGGGTGCCGATCCCGTGCTGGCCATGGTCGAGATGGATCCGGACCGTCTCGCCCGGCGCCAGGTCGGGGGTGTGCGCCGCCGCGTCGAGCTGCTCGCCCGTCCAGCGCCGCGCGGTGAACCAGAAGGCCGGAGCGCCCTCGATCCGCAGCCCCGCGCCGTCCCGGCGGCCGAGCCGCGCCCACCGCACGTCCGCCCGCGCGCCGTTCTCCTGCGGCCGCACATACGGGGTCTGCATCGCGTCCACCGGCATCGCGAACCTGCCGACACGCGACGCTGCCCGCGTGTCCGGATACGCCTCGCCCGGCCCGCCGCCGAACCACTCGGCCTCGCCGAACTCCCCGGGAACGTCGAGGCGCACACCGAGCCGGGGCAGCGGGCACGGCCAGTCGCCCTCCGGCGTCACCGTCACCGCCAGGACCAGCCGCTCGCCGTCCGACGTCCAGCGGTACTCCGTACGCAGCCCGAGCCCGCTCGCCGCCGGGGCCAGCCGCGCCCGTACGGTCAGGGCGTCGCCGTCGGCGCGCACCTCGTCCACCCGGTGGCGCATCCGGTGCAGCCCGATCCGCCGCCACAGCGGCCCGTGGCGCACCTCGCTCTGCCAGGGCGCGCCCTCGTCGTTGTCCGTCGGAGCGCGCCACACATCCAGGCGCGGGCCCTCCACGCGGAAGCCGCCCAGCGCGCGGAGCGCACCGGTCGCGGCGTCGAAGACGCCGGGCCCCAGCACGAGCGTCCCCTCCGCACCGGACCGGATGGCTTCTGGATTCCTTCGAGGCGGGCTTCCCTCCGAGTGCCGTGATTCGTCCGGCAGCTGACCCCATGCCACCTCGTGCCCGGCCTCCGCCCACGCGGTGGATTCGGCCAGCACCGCCCGTACGGTCCACCACGCCTCGCCCGCGAGCGGCGAGGGCGGGGGAGCGGGCAGCTTCAGCTCCGTGCTCCCGCCCGGTGCCAGTGACGGCACGTCAAGCCGCCCCTCGGCGACGGCTGCGCCCTCCACCTCGTACGTCCAGGGGAACGCCAGCCGCGACAGGCCGGCGAAATCGTGCCCGTTGGTGATCCGCACCGTGCCCGCGCCGCCCGGACCGGACTCGATCCGCACCGGCTCGACGACCTTCTTCAGCTCCACCAGGCCGGGCGACGGCGTACGGTCCGGGAACAGCAGCCCGTCGCAGCAGAAGTTGCCGTCGTGCAGCTCCTCGCCGAAGTCGCCGCCGTACGCGAAGTACCGCTGCCCGTCCGGCGCGTGGCGCGCGATACCGTGATCGATCCACTCCCACACGAACCCGCCCTGGCACCGCTCGTACGCCTCGAACAGCCGCTGATACTCCGACAGACCGCCCGGCCCGTTGCCCATCGCGTGCGCGTACTCGCACAGGATGAACGGAAGCCCCCGCCGCCTGGCATCCAACTCCGCTTCCTCGTAGGGGCCTTCCACGCGTCGCCCGATCCGGTCGACCTCCGCGTGATCGGCGTACATCAGCGAATAGACATCTGTGTCCCGGCAGGACGGATCGCCCTCGTAGTGCAGCGGACGCGACGGATCGCGGTCGCGGATCCACCGCGCCATCGCCGACAGGCCGGACCCCGAGCCGCTCTCGTTGCCCAGCGACCACATCACCACCGACGGATGGTTCTTGTCCCGCTCCACCATCCGGGCCGCCCGGTCCAGCAGCGCCGGGGTCCACCGCTCGTCGTCCACCGGGTTGCCGCGCCACCCCAGGGCGTGGAAGCCGTGCGTCTCCAGATCGCACTCGTCCACCACCCACAGCCCCAGCTCGTCGCAGAGCCCGAGGAACGCCGGGTGCGGCGGATAGTGGCTGGTACGGACGGCGTTGATGTTGTGACGCTTCATCAGCAGCAGATCGCGGCGCATCGTCTCCAGGTCCAGCGCCCGGCCCGACTCCGGATGGAACTCATGCCGGTTGACGCCCCGGAACAGCACACGGCGGCCGTTGACCTTCAGCACGCCGTCCTCCACCACGACCGTGCGGAACCCCACACGCAGCGGGGTCCGCTCACCGGCCGTCACCAGCTCCCCGGCGTACAGCCGCGGCGTCTCGGCGGTCCAGGGCTCCACGGCCAGGCTCGTCCACTCGCCTGTGGCCATGTCGATCCCCAACTCCGGCACCAGCACCCGGCCTTGCGGCTCGCACTCCACCCGCAGCGTCCCCGCGCCGCTCCCATGGTCGTACGAGGCGTGCACGAAGAAGTCCCGGACCGCGCCCTCGGGCCGCCGCTCCAGAACCACCTCACGGAAGATGCCGGGCAGCCACCACTGGTCCTGGTCCTCCAGATAGCTCCCCGACGACCACTGGTGCACCCGCACCGCCAGCACATTGCCGCGCGCCCGCAGCAGCGCCCCGACGGCGAACTCGTGCGGCAGCCGGCTCCCCTTGAAGTGGCCGAGCTCCTGGCCGTTCAGCCACACCCGCGCACACGACTCCACGCCCTCGAAGCGCAGCACGGCGTCCTCGCCGGGGGGCCACTCCTCGGGCAGGTCGAAGAGGCGCCGGTAGTCCCCGGTCGGGTTCTCGTCCGGCAGGCGGGGCGGGTCGACGGGGAAGGGGTATCCGGTGTTCGTATAGGCGGGCGCGCCGTAGCCGTGCAGCGACCAGTGCGCGGGCACGGGCAGCTCGTCCCAGCGCGCGGCGTCGAAACCGGGCCGCGCGAAATCCTCGTCGCAGGCCGCGGCGGACGGCGACAGCCGGAACCGCCACTTCCCGCCGAGCCGCAGCCGCGCGGCGTCGGTGGCCGCCGTCCACGCGCGGGGCGGCAGGGTCCCGGCGCCCGGCGAGACGTCCTCGTAGTAGGGGTGGTAGGGGGCGTTCTCGTCAGGGGCGTGCTCGCCCGAAGGGACCGGCGTGTGCGGTGCCTGGCTCATCCTTCTCCTCACCCAGCAGCTCAACCCGTCCCGCGCTGCCCGTCGGCCACACGGTTCACACGCCAACGCTGCGGTATGGCGGCGGTCACGACAAGAGGACAGGGCCGCCGGAAGGGGACGAACCGGGAAATTCGAAGGTGCCGCCGGGGGCGCCGCTGGACGTGCCGCCGGTCGCGCCGTCGGGCGAGGGAGGCAGGTCGGGCAGTTCGACCGCCACCCGATCGCCTGTGACCGTCACGGAGATCGCGTCCCGCAGGGCCCGCGGATCGACGCCGCCCCGTGTCAGCGCGACGAGCGTGACATGGACCGTACGGCCGCCCGGATGGCCGGGGAAGGTGAGGTACGGCGTGGCGGAGTGCGGCCCGAAGGCGCTGGCCCCGGCCTCGTGGTGGACCCCGGATCCCGACCAGCCGTGCAGCGCCACCACGGTGCTCACCAGGCCGCCGGCCGTACGGGACAGGGCCCACCCCGCCCCGGATTCGGCTTTCGGCGGCTCGGCGCAGGCCACCGCGTACCCGCCCTCGCGGACCCCGGCGCCGGGCGGGCCGTCGACCCGGTGCACCCGGATCTCCCACGCGCCGTGCACCAGCGTCGTCGTCTCGATGCGGTGGGCGCGGGGATCGCCGGGCAGCTCCGCCGTGTGCCAGGACGACGCGGTGCGGCCCGTACAGGTCAGGGGGTGGATGCGGCGGCGCCGGGAAGGGACCCCGGCGGCGCTCACGAGCGCGATGTGGCTGTCGACGGTGTGCGCCCAGGCGTGCGGCGCGGACTCGGGGGCGGTGGCGGAGGAGTAGGAGAGCTTGGCGTAGTGCGGATCGTCGGCGTACGTGCCGTGCTCGTCGTCCGGCCGCCAGCGGTCGCTGCCGTGGTTGACGAGCCGGACGACGCCGTCGCTCCGGGTGCCGTGCAGCAGCCAGCCCGGCACGGGAAGCGCCGTGTACTGGTCCGACTCCTCCACGGGCAGCGGGAGTTCGCGGTCCGTCCACACGGGGTGGCTCGGCGGTAGCAGCAGGCCGAGGAAGCCCTTCGAGGCCCAGTAGGGCGACGCCGGACCGGAGTACGCCTGGGTGGCGGGGAGATGGGGCCCGTACCAGCCGAGGGTGAGCAGCCCACGGCCGTCGGGGGCGCCGTGTTCGGTGAAGTGCCGCAGCGCGCCCGAGGCCAGACGGCGCGTCAGACCCGGCGCGAGCGGCGAACAGTCGGCCAGCGCGCCCATCCACACCGGGGCCGCGGACGCGAACCGGTAGGTGAGGGAACGGCCCTGGTGGACCGGCGCGCCGTCGCCGCCGAAGAAGTGCGGATAGGAGGTCAGGAACCGGGACAGCCGCTCCTTGTAGACCGCGGTCCGCCCGCCGTCGTCGGCGCCCGCCATCCGCGACCACAGCAGCGGGTAGAAGTGCATCGCCCAGCCGATGTAGTAGTCGAAGTTCCGGCCGTCGCCGTCGCTGTACCAGCCGTCGCCCAGGTACCAGTCCTCGATGCGGTCCAGGCCGTTCTCGATGTCGGCCCGCGCGTGCGGCGCTCCGACGGAGGCGAGGAACTGCGTGGCGACCACCTTGAAGAGCCGCCAGTTGTTGTCGTGGGTGGGCCGGCCGGCGAAGCCGCCGAGCCAGTCGACGATCCGCTCCTGGACCCCGCCGTCCAGCCGGTCCCAGATCCACGGCCGCGACTCGGCCAGCCCGACCGCGATCGACGCGGCCTCGACCATCTGCTGCGACCGGTCGGTGAGCGCGGGCCACGCCTCGCCGCTCGCGGGGTCCGTACCGGCGGCGAGCCCGGCCGCGTACCGCTCCGCGAGCCGCTCGGCCGCCGCATCCCTTCCCGCGCCCGCGCCGCCGGGGTCGGCGCCGCCGCCGGCCAGCCGGAACGCCGCGAGGAGGAAGGAGCGGGCGAACCCCTCCAGACCGTCCGACAGCTCACCGGAGGAGCTCGTCCGGCCCGGCAGCCGGTACTGCGCGCGGCCCGGTGTGGCGTACGGCTCCAGCGCGTCGAGGAGGCGGTCGGCCGTCGCCTCCCAATGCGCGCGGGTCCAGCCCGTGCGCGGGGAGAGAACGTGATCGGCGGGCGGAAGAAACAGCTGTTCACAGTGCACGCGCCCCAGAATGTCCGCGCTCGCCGCGGCTGACAAGAAGGCGGAAGCCGGTCTTCCCCCGGTAGATCCGAGGGGCTCCCCTGCCGGGGAGCCGGGAGCCCCTCGGGCGCTCAGCCGTCCATGTCGCAGCACGAGTCGCGGCGCAGCTGGCGGCCGACGGCCAGCCACCCCTCGTCGTCGTGGCGCGCCGCCGCCCGCTTCGCCGCAGCGCTCGTCGCCTCGTACGCGCCGACCAGCTTCCGCTGCTCGTACGGCACCCCGCCGCGCAGCACCGACTCCGTCCGTACGAGCGAGTCGAAGTCGGTGAACGGGTCGCCGTCCACCACCGCCAGGTCCGCGAGCTTGCCGACCTCCAGCGTCCCCAGGTCGCGGTCGGCGCCGTAGACGCGGGCGGGCAGGATCGTCGCCATGCGCAGCGCCTGGGCGGCGCTCAGGCCGCAGCGGTGCAGCGCGCGCAGCCCCATGTGGAGCGAGAGGCCGACCGGGACCAGCGGCGAATCGGTGCCCAGCGCGACGAGCCCGCCGCCCGCCAGCACCCGCCGGTAGACGTCGATCTCCCGCTGCGCGAACCCCAACTGCTCCTCTGTCGGCGGTGTCTGGGCCGTCTGCTTGACGAGCGCGGCGTCCCAGGGCGGCATCATCGCCGTGACCCGGGGGTCCTCGGCCAGCGACGGCTGCGCGCCGATCAGCGGCGTGGACGTGAAGATCGTCGCCACCATGTGGAAGTCCGTGGCCGTATAGATGTCGGCCAGGTCCTCATAGGCATGCCCGGTACCCGTCACCGCGTGGCCGAACTCCAGCCGCTGCGTCGCCTGGAGATGGGTCGTCAGGTCCTGCCCGACCTGGATGCCCGGCGTGCACAGGTGGCTGCCGCTGCGCACCCCCAGCTCCTCGTGGGCGAACTCCGCGGCCTCCCGCATCACCCAAGCGGGCGCGCGCACATAGGTCTTGACGAAGTCCCAGTCCAGAGCGGACGCCCGGTCCAGGGAGCGGCGCAGCCCGTCCCGTGTGCGGTGGGCGCGGCCCATGCTGTACGCGACGCGCGAGCCGTCCAGCAGCTCCCCGGTCGACAGCAGCCGCGGCCCGGCCAGCACGCCCGCCGACACCGCCTCGCGGACCCGCGCCTCCTCGTACGCGAACCCGCCGAGCGCGACCGCCGTCGTGATGCCGTACGCGAGCTGCAACGCCGTCTGCCGCCCGCCGTAGGTGCTCTGCCACGGATGGGTGTGCGAGTCCCACAGGCCGGGGATGACGGTGCGCTCCGACGCGTCGACCGTGTGCTTGCCGCGCCGGCCCGCCCGGTGCGGTTCGACGGCGGCGATCCGCCCGTCGCGGACCACCACGTCGACGTTCTCGCGGACCGTGTCGCCCGTGGCGTCCCAGAACTTCCCGGCGTGCACGACGGTGTCGGCGGGCCGGGGCCTCCGGTAGTCCAGCGGGACGCGGACCGTACGCGCCGAGCCGTCCGCCACGTCCAGCAGCCGCAGCCGCCCCGCCGACAGATACATCAGCGAACGCGAACCCCCGGACCAGGACGGGTGGTCGGCGGCCTCGTCGGTGAGCCGCCGGGGCGCCCCTGCCGGGGTGCCGTCGGGCCGTACGGGCAGCACCCACAGCGCGGACTCGATGATCAGCGCCATCGAGCGGCCGTCCGGGGACCACACGGGCCCCGAGTCGTAGCGGTCGGAGATCGAGACGTGCGGGGCCGCGGCGTGCAGCCGGTCCTCGCCGGTCGCCGCGTCCACGACCCGGATGAGGTTGTAGCCCTCACGGAACCGCTGGTTGAGCCGGTTGCGATCGCACAGGGCGATATACCGGCCGTCGGGAGACCAACTCGGCCTGCCGGGCAGCCCGCCGCCGCCCATCGGGGCGACCAGTACCCGCTCCGCGCCGCTCGGCAGCTCGCGCACGACCAGATTGCCCGACATGTCGACGGCGGCCAGCCGCTTCCCGTCGGGCGAGAGCCGCGGATGCACCCTGCCGCCCTCGGCCAGCACGGTCTCCTTCCCGGAGGCGAGGTCGCGGCGGCGCACGGCCAGCAGCCCGTCGCGGTCGTCCGCGTAGACGAGCGCCTTGCCGTCGGCCGTCCAGGACGGCTCCAGCACGTACCGGGTCGGGTCGGCCCGTACGATCCGGCGTGGCTTTCCGCCCGAAACATCGGCAACCCAAAGGGAGTTGAGGGCGGCGAACGCCACCTGCCGGGCGTCCGGGGACAGCGCGGGCAGATGCACGGAGCGCACCGGCCGGACCCCGTAGCCGTCGAAGTCGTAGCGCTTGACGCGGTAGCGGGGCCGGTCCAGGGACAGGGTCCCCTTGAAGGGGATCGCCGTCCCGGCCTCCGCCGGCCTGTCCGGCCGTACGAGCCGGAACTGCCCGTCCACGGTCAGCAGCACCTCGTCCCGCGACACCCAGCGCACCGGCACCGGGGCCACATCGCCGTGCACCGGCACGGCCTCGCCGTCCACGACGAGGGTGCAGGTCCCGCGCCCGGAGGTGGCCGCGCCGGCGGTCCGCAGATAGGCGAGCCGTCCCGCCGCGGACAGCGCCGGGGTCATCACCTGCACGTCCCCGCTCTCCGTGCGCTCGGCCTTGACCGCGCCCCCGCCGTCGGCGGGCACGGACGCGACCGTACGGGCCTCCAGCGCGGAATCGGCGGCCTTGGCCCGTACGAACAACAGCCGCGCGCCGTCCGGCGACCAGGACGGGTCGAAGTCCTCCCACGCGCCGTCCTGGAGCGGCCCGTCCTGTCCCGCGAGACCCGTGATCTGCCGGAGCTCACCGCTCCGCACATCCGCGACCCAGACGCGGTACGGGCTGCCCGTCACCGGGTCGCCGGCCCGCTCGGAGGCGAACGCGATGCGGGTGCCGTCGGGCGACCAGGACGGGCCGCGGTCGTCCCACGGCCCGTCGGTGAGCTGCCGGAGCTTGCTTCCGTCGGGGCGCAGCGTCCAGATGTGGAAACCGCCGCCCCGGTACGCGCAGACGGCGAGCGACCGGCCGTCCGGCGAGAAGACCGGACGCGTGGGCTCCAGATCGGGCTGGGTGAGCTGCACGGCCGTACCGGGCTCGTGCCCCGTCTGACCTTTGGCCCCTCGGGGGATCGACCACAGGATGTTCTGCACCTCGACGACGAGGCTGTCGCCGGCGGGGGAGAGGGTGCCGGAGCCGTTCGTGGCGGCGGTGAACGAGAGCGTGGCCGGGGCGGCGCCCGTCGGTGCCGGTGCCGCGGCAGCCGTCCCGGCGGCCAGCGCCTCCGAGGGCACGGCCACGACCGTACCCGCCGCTGCGGCGGTGCCGGCCGCCGCCTGGAGGAACCTGCGCCGGGAGAGCGCGGCGGGTTCGGGGGCATCCGTGGGATCGGCGGTGGCCAACTGTCCTCCTGGGGCGCAGGGATCGTGCGGGTCAGGGGTGGGACCTCGGCAGGTTGCCTCCCGCCCGGCTCCTTGGTCAACACCGCGTCACAAGATCATCGGAACCGGAGCGCGGACGTCCCGAACGCGGCGGACACCTGGCGGCCGGGGCCGCGGCCGAACCCCTCGCCGGAGCCCTCCCCGGAGTCCTGGCCTCCGCCTTCGTGCCGGGGCCGTTGTCAGTGCCGGGCGCTACGGTCGTTCGTACCGTACTGATCCAGGTCGGACCGGCACGCCACCCGACGGCGCGCCCCGGTATCGCCACGAACGGCTGAACGGAGAGGCCCCCATGCCCACCGCCGAGGATGTCCGCGCCATCGCGCTCTCGCTCCCCGAAACCCTGGAGAAACTCGCCTGGGGCCGGCCCACCTTCCGTGTCGGCGGCAAGATCTTCGCCTCCCTGGCGGACGACGACACCTCCATGGGCGTGAAGTGCCCGAAGGAAGAGCGCGCGGAGCTGATCGCGGCCGAGCCGGAGAAGTTCTTCCTGCGACCGGGGCACGACGACAACTACGACTTCATGCGCGTGCGACTCGCGGCCCTGGAGGGTGCCGACGAGCTACGCGCCATCCTCGTCGACTCCTGGCGCCAGGTCGCGCCCCGCAAGATCGCCGACGCGCATCCCGGCCTGGCGGGGACGGCCGAAGCCTGAGCGGACGCCCCGGAGTACGGCGCGCTCAGACGCTGCCGGGCTTGAACACGTCCTGCTCGACGAGCAGCTTGTCGATCCGGGCCTTGTCCACCCGGTTGGTCACCTCCTCGACCTCCTGCCGGTCCCGCACGCACTTCGCCAGGGTGAACGCCGACGACACGACGAAGATCAGCCCCAGCGCCAGAAACGCCCGCTCCCACGCCCCCACGGGCAGCTTCGCGATGCCGACCGCCAGCGCGGTCAGGGACAGCCCGAACGAGATCGCGGCCTGAACGAAGAACGCGGCCGTCGTCGGCCGCTGGATCGATGGAGTACTCATGCGCGTAGCGTGTCCGACCGGTGACGAGCGCGCATGAGTACACCTACTCATCCGACCCCGCGCCCGCCCCTCGCCGCCCGCAGACCCACAGGTCAGCAGGTGGGAGCGACCACCCGCCGAAGTGCGGTATCGTTCTCGTGCGCGGTCGGCCGGGGCAACAGCCGGGCCGGACGAGCATCGGGACGTGGCGCAGCTTGGTAGCGCACTTGACTGGGGGTCAAGGGGTCGCAGGTTCAAATCCTGTCGTCCCGACTCGAAAGAGTCGCAGGTCAGAGGGTCGTATCAGAGAAATCTGATGCGGCCCTTTCGCTGTTGTCGGAGGCGGTTCCCTCCGGATCGGCTGATACGGGCCGGGTCGGCCACGTCACCGTGGGTAAGGATGGGCGCGGGCGATCATCTGGTGGACGGTGGCGCCCGGCTGTCCTGGAAGGGGAACGGCTATGCGTACTCTGACCTTCGTCGTCGGTACGGGACGCAGCGGGTCGACCGCGCTCTCGCATATCGTGAACGCGCATCCGGACGTGCTCAGCCTCAGCGAACTGATGGCCTCGGTGGGTTCGGACGGGCTGCCCGCGGGGGAGCTCGACGGCAGAGGGTTCTGGCGGCTGCTCGCCGAACCCAACCCGATCTTCGACGCCATGACCCGCAGCGGCGTGCCGCTGCCGGAGTTCGTCTACGTCCGCGAGCCGGGGCGGTGGCGGTTCGGGGCGGAGACCACCGGGATTCCCGCGCTGTCGCTGATGGTGCTGCCGCACCTCACCGACGACCCCGACGGGCTGTTCGACGCGCTCGAAGAGGAGATCACCTGTTGGCCGGCCCGGAGCGCGGCCCGGCACTACGAAGCGCTGTTCGAGACGTTGTGCACGCGGTTCGGGCGGGGCGCGGTGGTGGAGCGCTCCGGGTTCTCGACGCAGTTCGTCCCGCGGCTGCGGGCCGCTTTCCCGCAGGCGCGGTTCGTGCACCTGTTCCGGGACGGGCCCGACTGCGCGCTGTCCATGAGCCGCCACATCGGATTCCGGATGATCTTCCTGCTGCGGGAGATCAGGGACCGGGCCGGGGTGCGGGACCTGAGGGAGCTGACCGAGGACGACGTACGGAAGCTGCCGCCCGAGATGTCCGCGCTGCTCGGCCACCGCTTCGACCCCGCGCTCGTACGCGACCGCGACCTGCCGCTCGAAGAGTTCGGCGCGCTGTGGTCGGAGCTCGTCGCCCAGGGGGAGGCGCATCTCGACGAGGTGCCCGCCGGCATGCGGATGCGGCTCGCCTACGAGGAACTGCTCGACGCTCCCCGCGACGGGCTGACGCGGCTCGCGGAATTCATCGGCGTCGAGCCGCTCCCGCAGTGGCTCGACGCCGGGAGCGCGCTGCTCGACAACGGGCGGCGCGGCGCGTCCCTGCGGCTGCCGTCCCACGAGCTCGACGCGCTCAAGGAGCGGTGCGCGCCGGGCGCGCGGGTCCTCGCCGCCCGGAGCTGAGGAGCTGAGGCCGGCTGCCTGGTCCGGGACGGGGCAGCCGACCGGGCTCACCGGTGCCGCGCGGCTGCCTTCAGGGCGCCGCCCGCGTCGCCCAGATGCCGCCACCGCACCGGATCGTGGGCGTCCGCCCCCTCTCTGTCCGTGGGCAGCGCGCCCCGCTCGGCGCACTCCAGGACGAGCATCTCGTCGCCGCCGGGCTGGAACGCGTAGTCGACCCGCTCGATCCGCGACGACACGCCGTAGCCGTCCAGCGCCGCGCGCATCCGGTCCAACGGCTCGTAGCGCAGGTCGCTGGTGTGGTGCACCAGCGGGAACAGGCGCACCTGCCGCCGGGCCACGCGCGCCAGCTCGATCAGCGAACTCACATGGAACGCCTCGTCGAGCTGCGCCCCGTAGGAGAACAGGAGATGGGAGCTGAGTACGAGGTCGAAGGAGCGGTCGGGGAACGGCAGGCCGGGGAGCGACCCTTCGACATAGCGGTCCGGGCGGGCCCGGAGGTCGGCCGCGAAGGTGCGCGCGGCCTCGGTGCGCAGCCGCGTATAGCGCTGGGCGTCGCCGAACCAGTCCCAGACGAAGTCCGAAGCGTTCTCCGTCATGAACGCGTGCTTGTGCGCGATCTCACGCTCCACCATGAGCCCCAACTCGGCCCGTCCAGCGCCGTATTGGGGGTCGACGGCGACCGCGTCGGCGCCGTGCTCCCCGGCCAGGGCCGTGAAGCTCGCGGACCCTCCGGGGCAGTCCAGTACGCGCAGCGCGAGATCGTCGTCCGACAGCGCGAACATCGCACGGTACTCGTCGAAGGAACGAGCGCTGATCAGCATCGCGCCCCCTCACCCTCTGCCGATGTAGGGCATGGTCGTGGGCAGCACCGTGAGGAACTGCACGTTGGTGTCGAGCGGCATCGACGCCATCAGCAGCAGCGACTCGGTGAAGCGCGCCACCGGGATCGTCGCCTCCACGGCCATCGTCCCGTCGCCCTGCATCGCGGCCGGCTGCGGACTGCCGTCCACCGGCGTGACGTTGCCGACGTCGATCTGCCCGCAGGCGATGCCGTACTGCCGGCCGTCCAGCGACAGGGCGCGGGTCAGCCCGAGGACAGCGTGCTTGGCGGTGGTGTAGGCGATGGCGTTCGGGCGCGGCGAATGCGCGGACGGGGCACCGTTGTTGATGATGCGTCCGCCCTGCGGCGACTGGTCCCGCATCATGCGGAACGCCTCCTGCGCGCACAGGAACGTGCCGGTGACGGTGGTGTCCATCACCCGGCCCCAGTCCTCGAAGTCCACGTCCGCCACGGGCCGCCGCGGCACGGCCGCGCCCGCGTTGTTGAACAGCAGGTCCAGCCGGCCGAACCGGGTCCGCACGGTCTGGAACAGCGCCGCGACCTCCCCCGGATACCTGATGTCCGTCGGGACGGCGATCACCCGGTCCGGACCGGCGCCCGAGCCGGCGACGGTCTCCTCCAGCACGTCCTTGCGGCGGCCGGCCAGCGCCACCGACCAGCCCTGCTCCAGCAGGGCCAGCGCGCTCGCCCGGCCGAGTCCGCTGCCGCCGCCCGTGACGACGGCGATCCTGCCCTCGCCGCTCACCGTTCGTTCATCCAAGCGCGCAGGATCCGCCGCGACTGGGGACCGGGGACGTCGACATAAGGCGAACGGCCGTGCAGCACACGGCTGTTACGGATCATCAGCAGATCACCCGCGTCCAGCCGCATCCCGAAGGCGATCTCCGGGCGGTACAGCACCTCGTCCAGGTACGCCAGCGCCGCCAGGTGCTCGGCGTCGAGATCCGCGGACGCCCGTACGGTACGGGTCTGGTAGTAGCAGCCGATCGTCCCGTCGTCCTGGGGGAACAGGATGGGGGTGGTGAGGATCTGCTGCCCCGCGCGGCCGGTGCGGTCGAACGTCCACTCCTCCTTGAGGAGGGCGAGCACGTCCGGACGCTCCCGCTCGATGATGTCGTGCACGTGCCGGGCGCTCGCCAGCTTGGTGTTGCCGCCGCCGTCCGCGGCCGGCTGGAGGCACAGCAGCACCAGCAGATCGCAGGTGTCGCAGTGGAAGCCCAGCTCGGTCGCCCCGTCGCCCTCGCGATCGCGCAGGATGGTCCACAGGTCGCCCTGGGCGTTCTGCGGGATGGCCCTGGCCACCTCCCGGAGCACGAACGACAGCTGGGTGATGAGGTCCGCGTCGGACGCGTCCGGCGAGAGGACGTTGCGGACGTTCGCGAAGCCCACGGCGTCCAGGCTCCGGCCGATGAACGAGCGCACGCCCGTATACGCCTGCTCGCCCGCGCCCCAGCGCTCGGCCAGCGCGTCGGCCTCCAGCAGCCGCCGGTCCGAGTCGCCGACCGACAGCGACCACACATCCCGTGCGGACTCCAGATACTCACTGGTCCAGCCGATGTCGCCGATCGTGGTTCCGCTCATGGTGCGATCAATCCCTTCGGGAGTCGTGCGGACTTGCGGTTGTTCACCCCGTCGCTGTTCACTCTGCCGCCCTTCGCTCGGCCGCTGTTCGCTCGGCCGCCGTTCATCCCGCGGCCGCGGCGGACGACGAGACGGCCTTGGCCCAGAGGCTCAGCGCCTCGTCGATCTGCTCGGCGGTGACCACGAGCGCCGGAATCATCCGGATGACGTTGCCGTGGACGCCGCAGGGCAGCAGCAGAAGACCGAGATCGGAGGCGGCGCGCTGGGCGCGCTGCGCGGCGGCGGCATCGGGCGAGCCGTCCGGGTGGCAGAACTCGCTGCCGGCCATCAGCCCCAGCGCCCGTACGTCCGCGACGGCCGGGGAGTCGGCGGCGACCCGCCGCAGCCCCTCCGCCAGCCGCCGCCCCTGCTCGGCGGCGTTCGCCACCAGCCGCTCCTCTCGGATCACGTCGAGCGTCGCGAGGGCCGCGGCGCACGCCACGGCGTTGCCGCCGTACGTACCGCCCTGCGACCCCGGCCGCGCCTTGGCCATCAGCGCGGCCGGCGCGGCGATCGCGGACAGCGGGAAGCCGCTCGCCAGGCCCTTGGCCGTGGTCAGGATGTCCGGCACGAGGCCGTCGCTGTACTGGTGGGCCCAGAACTTCCCGGTCCGGCCGAAACCGGTCTGGATCTCGTCGAAGACCAGCAGGATCCCGTGCCGGTCCGCGCGCTCCCGAAGCCCCGTCAGAAACCCCGCGGGCGCGGGCACATAGCCGCCCTCGCCGAGCACCGGCTCGATGAACATCGCGGCCGTCTCCTCGGGCGCGCTGACCGTGGCCAGCACCCGGTCCAGCCCGCGCAGGGCGTGCTCGACGGCCTCCTCCTCGCTCAGCCCGAGCCGGAACGCGTCCGGGAACGGGGCCACCGCGACGCCCGGCATCACCGGTCCGATCCCGGCGCGGAAGCGGTGCCCCGCCGTCGTCATCGCCGCCGCGCCCATGGTGCGGCCGTGGAACGAGCCCTCGAAGACGATCACGTTCTGCCGGCCGGTGGCGTGCCGAGCGAGCCGCAGCGCCGCCTCCACCGCCTCGCTGCCGGAGCTCATGTAGAACAGCGAGTCCAGGCCGGGCGGCAGCACCTCGCCGAGATGCTCGCTGAGCGTCAGCAACTGGTCGTGCAGCACCGTCGTGTACTGCCCGTGGATCAACCGACCCGCCTGGCGCTGCACGGCCTCGACCACACGGGGATGGCAGTGGCCCGTGTTGGTGACGCCGACCCCGGAGGTGAAGTCGAGATAGCGCCGGTCGTCGGCGTCGAAGAGATACATCCCCTCACCCCGCGTGGCCACGACGGGAGTTGCCTGCTTGAGCATGGGGGACAGCTGGGACATGGATCCACCTTCTGTTGGGACGGGTGCGGTCGAAGGGCGTCGGCGGGTCATCGGAGTGGTGCGCATCGGAAAAGCGGTCGTCGGATCGAGGGTCATCGGATCGGGGGTCATCGGGTCAGCTGTGGGGAGAGGGCCGGCGCCGGGAGGAATCCGGCGGCGGACGCCCAGGAAAGCGCCGCGGACCACCACTGCGGGCTCGGCTCGGCGAACCGCACGCCGAGCCGGTCGAGCACGGACGTCGTCCACGCGCTGTCCACGGCGACGTTGCGGTCCCCGAGCTGGAACCAGGTCGACGCCAGCCGGGCCGTCGTCGGATCGTCCCGCTCGGCGCGGGCCAGCGCCGCCGCGAACGTATCGTCGTCCGTCAGGCTGATCGGATAGCCGTGCTCGATCATCCACGCCACCAGGTCGTCGTGGGCCACCGTGTGCGGGGTCTCCACGTGATAGACGCCCGGCGCGGTGTACGGATGGGCCGCGATCGCCGCGATCCCCGCCGCCACCGTGTCCACATGGGAGAACTCGAAGGTCGTCGACGGCCGACTCGGCGCCGCCCCGGCCAGGACGTAGCCGCGGACGGTCTGGTAGATCCGGTTGTCCTGGACATTGCGCTGGAACGCGCCCGTACCGCTGTGCGCCGCTATATGGCCGCTGCGGTGCACGTACGCCTGACGGCCCGTCGCGGCCCAGGCGCGTACGGTCTCCTCGGCCCGGAACTTCGCCCTCTCGTACGGCGTGCGGAAGTTCTGACCGATCCTCAGATCGGCCTCGCTGAACCGGCGTACGGGCCCGTCGACGCCCCCGGACACGGCGAGCGTGGACACGTGGTGGAACCGGGCCGCGGGGGCCTCGGCGTCGATCCACGCCAGCAGCCGCCGGGTCGCGAGATTGTTCGTCCGCTCCAGCTCGGTGGGCGAGGCCACCAGCCGGGTGTCGGCCGCGGCGTGCACCACGACCTGGGCCTCGCGGGCGCGGGCCAGACCGGCTCGGGACAGGCCCAGCCCCTCCCGGTCGATGTCCCCGGCGACCGCGTCCGCGCCGCCGAGCCTGCGGGCCGCGTCGGCGTCGCCGTCGCCGCGCACCAGGCAGGTGACGCGCGCGCCCCGCTCGGCCAGCTCGGTCAGCAGATGGCCGCCGAGATACCCGGTGGCCCCGGTCAGCAGCACGCGGACCGGCTCGCGCAGGACCCGCCAGCGGCCGCGGGGCGCGGGGACGCCGGTGTGCAGCAGCTGCCCGGAGGTCGACAGCGCCGACCTGGCGTGCGGCGGAGCGGCGGCGTCCGCCGCGGCGGCCACATCGCGGGCGAAGGCGGCGAAGACCCGGTCCGCGTTCTCGTGGGACAGCCGGGGCCACGCGTACACCAGGTCCGCCACCAGCCGGCCCTCGACGACGCGTGCCGTGAGGCGTACGCGGTACAGCGTGTCCCCGGTCGTACAGCGCGCCGAACCGGCCTGCTCGTCCGCGACCGACCAGGCCAGGGACGGCTCGTCGGGCAGCCGGAACGTACCGAGGAAGTTGAAGGCGGCCTCGGGCCGGATGCCGTCGACGTCCATCGGCAGCTGCTCGGCCTCCCGCAGCCGGCTCTCGGCCTCCCGTACGCGATCCGCCCCGCCTCGGGCGTCCGGGGCATCCGGGGCGTCGAGGGCCACCCACTTGACGGCGGTGAACCAGCCGACCGTGTCCAGATACCGCCCGGCGTCGCCGCCCGTCTCCCGGCCGTGCGTCTCCACCTCCACCCCGAGACTCGGCCGGCCGCTCCAAGCGGACATGGCGTCCGCGAACGCCGACAGCAGGACCGCTTCGAGCCGCTGCGCGCGCCCGTGCCGCGCCACCAGG
>NZ_JBHVHQ010000068.1:0-18267 GCF_042800135.1 Streptomyces sp. NPDC057654
ACGGGTGCGAGACCGCGCGCTGGAACCAGTTCTCCAGCGTGTTCGCCACGAACGCCACGAAGACCGCCGCGAAGACCGCGAAGCAGCGCTGACGGCTCCGGCCGGTCGGCCGGCGGGCGCCCGCCGCTGTGGGCGCCCGCGCCCTCCCGCGCCACGCCGGTATCCGCCGCCGCACCCCGTCATCCCCCGTCATCCCCCGACGCGCCCGCATCCACAGCCCGTAGACTTCCTGTCAGTGACACGGCGCGGGGCCGACGGCAGGATGGGGCCCGGGGGCGCCGGCGAAGTGCGGTAACCAGGGAGGAACGTCCGTCGTGAGCAGCAGGCCATCCCGAGGCGCTGCTCGCCTCGCAGCCATACTCGACGCCCTCCCCGACGCGCTCCTGCTCGTCAACTGCAACGGCACGGTCGTCAACGCCAACCACATCGCGCTGGAGACCTTCGAGGTCCCCGGCACCGGACTGGTCGGCCGCGGACTCCTCGACCTGCTCCCCGACTTCGACTCCCGCCGCATCCCCGGCTCGATGCGGCGCGTGGACGAGCAGGGCGGCGAGGACGGGCGTACGAAGCCGACCCGGATGGTCGCGCGGCGTACGGACGGCACGACGTTCCCGGTCGAGGTGACCAGCGCGAATCTGGAGGACGGCCGTACCCCGTACGCCGACCACCACCCCTACACCGGCGACGAGCTGCTGATGCTCGTCGTACGCGACCTCACCGGCACCCTCGACACCGAGGCCGAACTCGCCCGGCAGCAGCGCCAGACGGAGATGATCCTGCGCGCCGCCGCCGAGGGCGTGGTGGGGGTGGACACGGAGGGCAAGGTCGTCCTCGTGAACCCCTCCGCCGCCCAGATACTCGGCTATCGCGCCAGCGACCTCGGCGGCCGGGAGCTGCACACCCTCATCCAGCACTCGCGCGCGGACGGGTCCCCCTTCCCGTACGAGGAGTCGGCGATCGCGGACACACTGCGTTCCGGGCGCAAGCACCGGGTGCGTGCGCAGGTGCTGTGGGCGAAGGACGGCCGGTCGGTGCCGGTCGACCTGACGACCGCGCCCGTACGCGACGGTGACCAGCTCGTCGGCGCGGTGATGACGTTCACGGACCGGCGTGCGTACGACACGCTCGCCGAGCGCCACGCCCAGTTGCTGGCCGTCCTGGACGAGTCGCTGCGCGGGCCGCTGGAGCAACTCCGCGCCGAGCTGGGCACGCTGGCCGCCGACCCGGCCGGGCAGCTGTGGCCCGAGGCCAACCAGGTGCTGCACCACCTGACCGCCGGTTACGCCCGGATGACCACGCTTGTCGACAATGTGCTCAGCTTCCAGCGGCTCGACGCGGGCGCGGAGCGGCTGGAGCGCAAGAAGGTCTCCCTCGACACGGTCGTGACGGCCGGCGTCGAGGGCGCGATCGAACTGATCGGGCCGGGGCGCGCGCAGTTCGCCGTGCACGCCCCGCCGATAGACGCCGAGGTCGACGCGGAGCGGCTCGCGCAGGCGCTCGCCCATCTGATCGCGGATGTCGCGGGCGTCGACTCGACCGGCAATTCGCCGTCGCACGCGCCCGGAGGCGCGGGCCCCGGCGCCGGGGCGGCGGACTCGACGATCGTCGTCGCGGCGGCGCAGCGCGGCGAGGTCGTACGGATCGAGGTGCGCGGCCCGTACCCGGGCGGCGACCCGGTGCACGGGCCGATCGTGCGCGGCATCGTGCGCCGCCACGGCGGCGTGCTCCAGACGCACGAGGTGCCGGGCGCGGCGGGCGGCAGCGCGTACGTGCTGGAGGTGCCGATCTCCGCGAAGGGCGGGCCGGTGCCCGGCGGGTCCGAGCGCCTGGCGGACCGGGAGAACGCGACCACGGTGATGCCGGTGCCCGCTCAGCGGGCGCGGGGGACTGAGGCGCGCGGTGGGGCGGATGGGCCCGCAGAGGCTGAGGGGGGCGTGCAGCCGCCACGCGCGCCGCAGGCAACTGGTGATCAGCCGGGGCAGGGCGGTGGGCGGCGTGGTCGTCGGGGGCCCGAGGCGGGCGATGAGGGGAACGGTCCCGGCGGCCCCGGCGGTCCCGGCGGCCCCGGCGGTCCCGGCGGTCCCGGCGGTCCCGGCGATTCCAACGGCCCGGATGACACTTCCGGCGGCGGCGGTGGACGGCGTCGGCCGATCGGCCCGCAGCGGCCCGGCGGCGGCGCGGGGCAGCAGCCCGGCCGACAGCAGCCGAATGACGGCGCTGCTGCCGGTGGAAGTGGAAGTGGAAACGGCCATGGCGGCGACGGGAGCAGCGTCGGGAACGGGAACGGGAACGGCGGTGCGGGCGGGCCGATGCCGCCGCACGCCCAGCGCGCGGAGCGCCCCGAGCACCTCGTCGGCGGCCGCCTAGCGGTCGAGGCCGGGCCGCAGCACGGGGCCCGTACGGACGCGGGCGGCGGCATGGGCGGCGACGCGGGCAGCAAGGCCATCGCGCGTACGACGGGTGGCGGAACGAACGGTTCCGGGCAGCCGTACCGTCCACAGCGGCCCGGCAGCAGCGACCCCGCGTACGGGCCGCCGTCGCCCGGCGGGCAGGGTTACGGGCCGCAGGGCTCGGGGCCGGGCACCGGTCATGCCGGCCACCCCGGTCACCCCGGTCCCGTACAGCCGTCGGCTCAGCCGCAGGTGCAGGACCAGGCCCAGCCGCAGCCGACCGGGCGGCGGCGGGCGCGGCGCAGCCCGCAGGAGGAACAGCTCGGCGCGGGCGACGCCGAGGCGCAACCGCACGGACGGCCCAACCGGCACGGCCGGGGCGGGGGCTTCGATCCGTCGGATCAGTCGGATCCGACGGATCCGTCGAAGGCCGGAGCGGCGAACGGCGGTAACGGGCATGACGGCCAAGGTGCGCCCGGCGAGGGCGAGTACCCGGCGCCTACCGGCCGCCGCGCCCGCCGGGACGCGGCACAGCAGGCACAACAGCAGGCACAACAGGGACAGCAGGGACAGCAGGAGCAGCCCGCCGGACGGGCTGTTTTCGCGCTGCCGCCCGCCGAGGCCGACCGCACCCCGCAGTCGGAGCTCCCCACCGCCCTCGGCCCGACGCCGCCCGGCGGCCTCGCCCAGTACGACGCCGGCCAGTACGGGCCGGGGCCGGGCCAGCCGGGTGCTGCGGGCCCGTATGGCGCCGAGCAGTACGACGCGGGCCGGCAGGAGACGCCGTCCCGGCCCACGGGGCGGCGCGCTCGGCGTGCGCTGGCCGAGGGGTCAGAGCGGGCGGTTCCGGGGCAGGACGAGAACGAACCGGCCGCCCCGCGCGGCCCGTTCGCGCTGCCGCCCGCGGCTGCCGACCGCGCCCCGCAGCAGTTCTCGGAGTCCCCGGTGTCTCCGGAGTTCCCAGAGTTCCCGGAGGCTCGCTCCGGGGGTGACGAGGCGTCGGCCGCCATGGCCGGGGCGCCCGGCGGCCAGGGTGGTCAGGGCGGCCAGGGCCCGTGGGGCGCGGGCGGCGGCGAGCAGCCGTCGGGCCGCAGGCGGGCGCGGCGGCCGTTGGCCGAGGAGCCGCAGAGTGAGCGCGGCGAGGGAAATGCCCCCGGCCCGGAGGCCGACGCGCCCTCGCTGCCCCGCCAGATGCACCCGCACCAGCCCCAGCCCCAGCCCCAACCGTCGGCCACCGAGGCCGCGTCCGATCACAACGCCCCTGGTCAGGGGCAGGGTCAGGGCCAAGGGCAGGGTCAGGGTCAGCAGCGCTCGATCAGCGTGCGGACGCTCGGCCAGGGCTCCCCGTTCGCGCGGCCGATGGACGGCGGGCAGCGGCAGCAGCCCGCGCAGACCTCGACGCCCGCGGGCGGTACGTCCACGGGCTCGGGCGCGGGCTCGGGTTCAGGCCGGCGGCGCAAGCTCGGTACGCCGCCGGACACGGCCGACCGCGGCGTACCCGGCGCCGAGCCCACCGGCCCGCAGGGGCAGCCCCACGGCCACACCCCGCCCCAGCCGCAACCACAGCCCCAGCCCCAGGGCTCGTCCCAGGCTCAGTCCCAGCAAGCGCAACACCAGCAGCAGCCGCACCAGCAACCGCACCTCATGCAGGCCCCCTCCGAAGGTCGCGCCTACGCCATCGGAGCGCCGGACGAGGGCGCGGCCGAGGGCCCCGAACCGCTGGACGGCCCGAACGGCGCCGTCGAGGTGCACGACGAGCAACGCCCGCCCATGGACGATGAGTTGCCGCCCGAGCCGCTGGACAACCCGCGCCGGCTGCTCGTATGGCCGGCCCCCGACGTCACTACGCAGCAGGCGCTGAGCGACCGCGGCTACCGGCCCGTCATCGTGCACTCCCGCGAGGAGGTCGACGCGCAGATCGCCGCCTACCCGGCGGCGCTGTTCGTGGACCCGCTGACCGGGCCGATCACCCGCAAGGCGCTCCAGTCGCTGCGCCAGGCGGCGGTGGCCGCCGAGGTTCCGGTGCTGGTCACGGCCGGTCTGGGGCAGGCGACACGGGAGGCCGCGTACGGCGCCGACCCGGCCGTACTCCTGAAGGCGCTCGCCCCGCGCGACAGCGAGCAGCACCCGCCCCGCGTCCTGCTGATCGAAGAGCAGGAGCCGATCGCGGAGGCGCTGACGGGCACGCTGGAGCGGCGCGGCATGCAAGTGGGGCGCGCGGCGACGGACGCCGACGCGGTGGCGCTCGCGGCCCGGATGCGGCCGAACCTGGTGGTCATGGATCTGCTCCAGGTACGCCGCCGACGCGCCGGAATCGTCGACTGGCTGCGCGGCAACGGCCTGCTCAACCGCACCCCCCTCGTCGTGTACACCTCCGCCGACCTCGACCCGGCCCAGCTGCCGAGGCTCGTGTCGGGCGAGACGGTGCTGTTCCTGGCGGAGCGCTCGACGAGCGCGGAGGTGCAGGGGCGAATCGTGGACCTGCTGGCGAAGATCGGCAACAACTGACGGCTGTTCGGCTGCTGCTAGCCTCCGCTCCCGTGAACGACAGCGCGAACGACGGCGTGAACGACGGCGTGAACGACCTCGTGTACGTGGGCAGTGCGGGCAAGGACGCGGCGCTGGACCGGGGCTGGCTGCTCGGCCACTTCAAGGACGCCGACGACCCGCGCCACAGCGAGTCCGTAGAGATCAAGTGGGGCGTCCACCCTCGGGGCGACGAGCGGGCGCAGTGGGTGCGCGGCGAAGCGCGTACGGCGCTGCTGGTGCTCGTCAGAGGCCGATTCCGCGTGGAACTCCCAGGTCGGAACGTTCTCCTGGCGGAAGAAGGGGACTACGTGCTGTGGGGGCGCGGGGTCGATCACTCCTGGTTCGCGGAGGAGGAGTCGGTGGTGCTGACAGTGCGCTGGCCGTCCGTACCGGGGTACGCGGCGGAGGAGGCGGCAGCGGTGGAGGACCTGCCCGGGGAGCCATAACCGGACAGGCCCATGGAAGCCTGAGGGCCCCGGCTACGAACCCAACTCCGTGACCGGCAGCTCCCCCTCCGCATGCTGCCGCCGGATCACCTTCTTGTCGAACTTCCCCACCGACGTCTTCGGCACCGCGTCCACCCGCACCCACCGCTCGGGGAGCTGCCAGCGGGCGACGGTCTCGGCGAGGAATTCGCGGAGTTCGGAGAACTCGGCGGTGGCGCCTTCCTTGAAGACGACGGTGGCCAGGGGCCGTTCGCCCCACTTCTCGTCGGGGACGGCGACGACGGCGGCCTCCGCGACGGCGGGATGGGCCATGATCCGGTTCTCCAGCTCGACGGAGGAGATCCACTCGCCGCCGGACTTGATAACGTCCTTGGCGCGGTCGGTGAGGGTCAGATAGCCGTCCGGGGTGATCGTGCCGACGTCGCCCGTACGGAGCCAGCCGTCGGGGCTGAACTTGTCGTCGGGCCGGGAGGGCTCGCCGTCCACGCCGCCGTAGTAGGCCCCCGCGATCCACGGGCCGCGCACCTCCAGCTCGCCGGCGGACTCGCCGTCCCAGGGCAGGAACCCGCCGTCGGGCCCCGCCAGCCGCGCCTCGACGGGGGCGGGCAGCCGGCCGGCGGTGATGCGGTACGGCCAGGCCTCCTCGGCGGTGACACCGTGCGGCGGAAAGGCGATGGAGCCGAGCGGCGAGGTCTCCGTCATGCCCCACGCCTGCACGATGGTCAGCCCATGACGCTCCTCGAAGGCCCGCATCATCGACGGCGGACACGCCGAACCGCCGCTGACCAGGGTCTTCAGGCTGGATACGTCACGTGGCCGGGCGTCCAGCTCGGCGAGCAGCCCCTGCCAGATGGTGGGCACACCGGCGGTGAAGGTCGGCCGCTCGGCCTCGATCATCTCGGCGAGCGGCGCGGGTTGCAGAAAGCGGTCCGGCATCAGCATCGACGCACCGGCCATGAAGGCGGCGTGCGGCAGCCCCCAGGCGTTCACGTGAAACATCGGCACCAAAGGGGCACACAGGTCGTGCGGTGTGAGGCCAAAGACCTCGGCGCTGTTGACCTGCAAGCAGTGCAGGTACATAGAGCGGTGGGAGTACACGACCCCCTTGGGGTCTCCGGTGGTACCGGAGGTGTAGCACATGGCCGCACCGGTGCGTTCGTCCAGCTCGGGCCAGTCGTACGACGTCGGGCGGTCGGCAATGAGCTGCTCATAATCGTGCACGGTTGCGGCAACGCCGTCGAGCACTGAGCGATCACCGGGGCCGCTGACTACCACATGCTGAACAGACGGCACATGGGCCAGGAGCGGCGCGAGGAGCGGCAGTAGGTTGCCGTCGACGATGATGACGGTGTCGGCGGCGTGGTTGACGATCCACGCGATTTGCTCGGGCGGCAACCGCAAGTTGAGGGTGTGCAGCACCGCCCCCATGGAGGGGATGGCTAGATACGCCTCAAGGTGCTCGCAGTTGTTCCACATGAGCGTTCCCACAACGTCCGATTCCCGTACGCCTAGCTCGTCGCGGAGCGCGTGCGCGAGCTGTGCGGCGCGAGTGCCGACGTCGGCAAAGGCACGGCGTCGTGGTTCAGCTTCCCCGGCCCAGGTGACGACCTTGGCATGTCCGTGAATCGTCGATCCGTGGATCGCGATTCGCGAGACGAGCAGCGGTACGTCTTGCATGGTGCTCTGCATCGGGCCTCCGAAAGCCTGGTTACGCGGGGGTCCCGGGTGATTCTGCTGGGGTACCCGGTGGTAAGTCACTACCCCACGTAGGCCGTGTGAACAGCCCTACAGCCGACCGGCACCCACCTCGGCCGGTTGCCGGTCACCCCAGGGAACATCACTACGGGCAAGAATCTCGCCCTCGATGGGCTCCCATGGGTCGGGTTCCCATACGGGGTGTACCACGACAACGATCCCGCGATTGCGCTTCTTACCGTCGTCTGCGTACCCGACGACTACCCGACGCACGACCTGCTTGAGTAGGGCGTTCTTCTCTTCGACGAGCAAGGTATCCCACTCCTCGACGATGCCGACGACGATGGAGCGGAAGTCTTCAGCGGTCGGTGCGGTTTCGGCTTCAGCTATCTTGTTCAGTTCAGCTGTGATGCTGCCTTTCTTCCCGGTGAACTGGTTGCGGACGCGGGCGAACGAGTCCGCCGGGTACTTGTCTGGGTCGAGGGCGTAATCGGTCACGAGACGGTCGAGCGCTTTGTCGATCTTGGCCAGTTCGGCTTGCAGACGTACCCGTTCGCGTGCTGCGGCGGCGCGCTCATCGATCACAGCGCGACGGGCCTGTTCGGTGGCCGGCGCGGCATCGATGGCGGGCGCTGCTTCCTGCGCGAGCCACGCAAAGACCTCGGCTTCGACGTCGAGCCGCCGAGCGTTGATGTTCTGGGGGCACGCATTCTTTCCGCGATGCTTGTACTGGCCGCATACGAGGTAGTGGCCGCGTACGTTCTTGCCGTCGTATCGACCACTGTCGGATGCTGCGCTCAGGTGGTGACGACACAAGTTGTGCCGGGTGAGTCCGGTAAGAGCGTAGGTCGCCTTGCGGGCCCGCGGCGGCGTCCTCTTCATTTCCTCTCTGTGTTTCTGGTACCCCTCCCACAGGTCCCAAGAAATTATGGGGTCATGCGCACCAGGGATGAAGACGTATCGATTATCAACACACTTTCCGCTTTCCCCGAAAGCACATTTGCACGCAGGGTCGTGGATACGCAGCAGACCGGCAGCGAAACCCGAATCCATGTAACGGGCGAGGCCGGAGACATACCAAAGGCCGCCGCGACTATTGGTCAACCCCATACCGTTGTACCAGTGGACGAGCCGATTGAATCCGGCTCCGTTTTTGACCTTGCGGTCATAAGCCTCTTCCATGTACGGGGCGTACTGTTCGTGAACCTGGTACCACTCCTCTTGCAGTGTCCATTCGCCGAGGCGGTTAGGGTCGGGGACACGTCGGGGATGCCAGATGTAGCCGAAGCGCGAGCGACCAGTTGCGGGCAACTTCTTAGAGCGACGGTGGGCGTGGGCCTCTTTCCACTGCTCGCCAGCGCGGTCACTCTCGAACACAGCAAGGTCGAAGAGAATGGCGCGGTTGAATTTCCCCACGGCGGTTGATGCGTCGATGTCTTCAGTTGCGGACTGGAGCTGACCACCGACTCGTTCGAGGCGCGCAAGGTTGATCGCTATCCCCAGGTCATTACGACCGAATCGATTATATTTCCAGCAGCAAATCCCGACAGCATTGCGCCGCTCTACAGCTTCAATGCCTCGCATGATTTTGCGTTTGAAATTGCGGCCCGTCATGTCGAGATCTTCGATCCATTCGACGATGCGACGGCCGGCGCGACGCGCCCACGCCTCAATCGCTGTCTTTTGCAATTCGGGGCTGATTTTCTCCTCTCGCCAGGTCGATACACGTATGTAGCCGATATAGGGCTCCCCTAAGGTCGTCGACGCTTGAAAGGTGGGTGGTATCTGAGCGTTCATTGTGCCTTCCGTTTCAGTTGGAGACGGTGCTGTGGGCGTATTTGAGGCGCATTGCCCACAGCCTGATCGACGTGTGCGCGTCGCCCCGATGCGGGCGGCACGGTCGTCTGGTCGGGGATGTATTCGGTGGTGACTTCAAGGGGGGCCCGGCCTGTCGTCAGCAGAGGGCTGGCGAAGCAGGCCGCGATTTGCATGGTCGAGTCCGAGCCGGTACCCCTCTCGCCGGAGCGACTCCGCCGCATCGCGTGCGATGGCGCGGTGGCGCCGCGCCCTGGTGAGGATCAGTAATGGCATGGCCCCGATGGACACGCCCACCCCGACCGTTGCAAGTCGTGGACGGTCAGCCGCCACGGTGCCGGCCGCGATCAGAGCGAGGCCGGCGGTGAAAGCGGAGTGGGATACGGCAACTGCGAGTTGCTCCCGGGTGGCCATCAGGTGGTGCCTTTCTGTGCTGTTCATCCGCTTGAGCGGTGATCATCCGGCTCGGTGGCGCGAATGCCGTTCACCATCCGTTCGAAAGCTTGGACACCTTCCGGGCTGGTGATGCCGAGCTCCTCGGCAGCCTGCTTGGGTGTAATGGCGGCGGGGGCGATGGGCCGGGCGGCAGCGTCGAGGTCATCGAGGGACAGGACCGCTGCGCGCACGAGGATCTCGCCGAGCGGCTTGCGCAAGACCTCGGCTAGCGCGGTGAGCGTGCGCAGGTCCGGAAGTCCCTCGGCGCGCAGCAGTCGCGAGACGGTGGCCGTGCTGAGGCCGGCGTCTGCGGCAAGCCGCGCCTGTCCACCGCGGTCCGGGTACCGGCGTAGGCGCATCTGCTCCTTCAGCCAGGCTGCGAACGTGGCGGGCGTATGGGGGGTGGGCACGTCTTGTGTCATGTGTGAAATCTATCGCGCATGAAAGAAACGCACGGCAGAATCCCTCTCCTGGCATATTCCAGCCCTCCCCTCCACTCGCGCACAACGACGGCTAGCGCTCGCGAATCGAACGCATCTTCGACGCCGAGTGTAGGACCAGACCATTCCCCTGTCACTACCGTAACGACACCAACACCCTCTGACATACCCCTGCCCCAGGTCGGGGCGTTACACCCCGATTCGCGGCACCCCCCGACGAGGATGCCGCCGCGTGGGCACTTGTTTCACACACGAAACGTTAGTGCTATGTTTCTTGCATGAGAGGAACTCCAACGGACCTCTCACGAAAGGAACAGGTATGTCTTTCGCCCCTGGCACCCTGCTCGACGCCGCCCACAAGGCCGGCGACCACACCCCCGCCGACATGGCGCGGCGCATGGGCGTCGCCTACCTCACCGCGTACCGGTGGGCGACCGGCCGCACCACCCCCAGCCCCCGCGGCCTCGCCGCCATCGAGCGCACGTACGGCCTCACGCCGGCCGACCTGATGCGGCAGGAGGCCACCGCATGACCACCGTGATCACTCGTGAGCAGGCCGTCGCCGACGCCCGTCACGTCCTCGACCGCGCCCGCGCCCGCCGTGACGCGCTCCCGATCCGGGTCGCCGCCGAGCAGGCCGCCGCCGGCAGCTTCCGCAGCGCCGATGAGATCGAACTGATCCTCCGCCGACTGCACCACCAGGCACAGGGAACGGCCCCCGCCCGTGCCGCCGCCGAGCACCTGCACGCGGCCTGAACGACAACGGGCCGACCCGGATTGCGCCCGGGTCGGCCCCCACGCCCACCACTGAAAGGCACTGGACGTGACTACCGAAGATACCCGCCGCCGCGCCCCGCGCGCCGCCATCGCGATCCGCACCGTCCGGATCGCGCGCGAGCTGCATCACCTCGTCCCCGAGGCCGCCGTCGTGCGCTTCACCCCCGTGTGGACCGACCGCACCGGCACCCCCCGCCTCGCCCAGGTGGTGACGCTGCTCGATACCTACGGGCGTCCCGTCGACGCCGGCCTCGCCGCCCACCGCTACGCCCGCGACCTCATCCGCCGAGACTTCTCCCGCGCGGACTGGACGCGCCAGCACCGCTACGACGTGCGCACCGGCCACCTCACGCAGCTCGGCGCCCCCCAGCTCCCGCCCGCCTTCGGTGGTGCCCTGTGAGCGCCGACCGCCTGATCGGCGCCGTCCTCGACGCCGTCGCCGAGGCGTTCGCCGACGACCGGGCCACCGTCGAGCCCCTGCTCGACGACCTTGCCGCCGCACGGGCGCACGCCGACCACATGCGGCACTCCCCCGCCGCCACCGACTACGGACGCGAGCAGGCCACCGCCGCGCTCGACCTCGCCCGCGAGGACCTGCTCGACGTCCTCGAACTCCCCGAAGGAACTGCCCCGTGACCGTTTCCACTCTGCCCGCCCGCGCACAGCAGTCCGCCCCCGCCCCCATGCCCGGCGGCGCCCTGTCGTTGGGGCGCATGAGCCCGCAGGAGGCGTGGCAGTTCTGCCAAGGACTTGCCGGTACGCCTCTGCTGCCGGACGTCTACCGGAACAACCCCGCGTCGGTCCTGTGGGCTATGGAGTACGGGCGGGCCCTCGGCCTTGACGTCGTTACCACCATCACCACCATCCACGTCATCAAGGGCAAGCCCACTCAGTCCGCCGACCTGATGCTGTCCCGCGCCCGCGAGGCCGGGCACAAGGTACGCATCACGTCGGAGCGGGACCGGTGCATCGTGCGCATCGTCCGCCGAGATGACCCGGACGACGAGAACGTAACCGAGTGGACGCTCGACGACGCGGTGACCGCCCGCCTGTGCGAGCTCCGCGACGGCCGCCCGTACGCCCGCGACCAGAAGAACCAGCCCACCAGCTGGGAGAAGTACCCGCGCGCCATGCTCCGGGCCCGCGCCATCGCTGAATGCGTCCGGGCCGCGTGCCCCGAGGTGCTGCACGGTGCGATCTACACCCCCGAGGAACTCGGCGCCGTTGTCGACCAGGAGGGCAACGAGGTTCACGTCGAACGCGTCGACGCCCCGGTGCGGCAGCAGACGACCGTTGCCCAGCCGCCGGCACCGGAACACGACAGCCCGCCGCGCGACTTTCTCGCCGAGGCCCAGCAGGCGAGCGACGCCGCCGCGGTCCGGCAAGTGTGGGAGCAGGCCAAGGCCGCGGACGCGCCGCGGAACTACCTCGACCAGCTCACCGCCATCGGCCGAGAGAAGCCGGGCGCACGCAATGCCCAGCAACCGGCCGAGACCGTTGTCGAGGCCGAGGCCATCGAGGAGGAGCAGGAGCACGCCGCCACGTTGACCGCTATGTACGACGCCGCCGCCGAGATCGGGTTGTCGCGCGCCGAGGCCGATGAGGCGTTCGCCGTGCACTACGGACACAGCGTTGCCGAGGCCACCGTCGCCGAGCTGGCCGAGCAGCGCGACGACCTGCTCGACGCCGCCGAGAGTGTCCTGTGAGCGCCGAGGACGTCAAGGCAGCCACCACCCGTGAGGCCGTGCTGAAAGCCCTTCTCGACGAGGTGAAGGCCGCTTACGAGGAAGCACGCACGGAAGTGCAGCACCACCTCGACGCCGCCCAGGAAGCCAGCGGAGCACGCCAGTTCGCCGCAGCTCTGCCGGACGGCACGAAGGTCGGCACCGTGAGCCTGACCGGCGGGGAGCCTGCCGCGCAGATCACGGACCGCGCCGCTTTCGTCGCCTGGGCCCGGACGGAGTTCCCGGCCGAGCGTGTGACGCGCATCGTCAAGGACGTGCGCGAGGCTTTCGCCGAACGGCTGCTCGACGAGATGACTGCGGCCGGCGTGCCGCAGGTCGTCGATTCGGAGACGGGCGAGGTGCACGACGTGCCGGGCGTGGAAATCCGTCCCACACGGAAGCGGTCGCACAGCGTGCGGTTCGCCAAGGGCGGGCGCGAGGCAGTCGGCGAAGCGTGGCGCGGTGGACACCTCGCCGCCCTGGTACTGCCCGCCCTCGCTCCCGGGGCTGAGGGGGGCACCGCGTGATCGTCACACTTTCGACCTCGGCCGGTCCCATCGCCGTGGCCGCCGCCGAGCCTTCCCCAGGTCTGCGCATTTTCGAGATCCCCGCCAACGTCAGCCCGCTCTCGCCGTGCCGCTGGATCCTCGCGCACCACGAAGGCACTGGTCTGGCTGCGTTCGAGACCAAAGAGGCCGCGACGTTGGCCGCCGAGAAGGTGGCCCCGCTCGCCGACTGGACCCGCAATGCAATCACGGCCGCCAACGAGATCGGTCCCGGCGCAGGCATGGAACACCTGATGGCGCTGCTTCGGGTCTCCGGCGGACGCCACCCCAATACCTGACCCGCGCCACAGTACGGCCCCGGGGCGAGGACCAGCCGCCGCATTCCTCGCCCCGGGCGCCGCACCATCGAAGGAGCAGCACCCCGTGACTTGGTTCAAAGTCGACGACACGGCGTACGGCCACCCGAAGATGCTCAAGGCCGGAAACGCGGCGTTGGGCTTGTGGGTTCGCGCGGGCGCGTACGCCGCCCAGCACCTCACCGAGGGCGCCGTGCCCGGTGTGGTCGCCCAGCTCTACGGCACCGCCCCCCAAGCCCGCAAGCTGGTCACGGCCGGCCTGTGGCACGAGCACGGCCACGGGTGCGCCCGGTGTCCGCAGCCCGGACCCGGTGACTACGTGATCCACGATTTCCTGACCTACAACCCCACCCGTGCCCGCGTCGAAAGCGACCGTTCCGCCGCCGCCGAGCGCCAGCAGCGGGCCCGCGAGAAGGCCGCCGAAAGGCGCGTCGCCCGCGGAAACGTCTCTGAATCGTCCGCGAATCGACGACGAATCGACGACGATTCTTCGGCGGAAAGTCTCGAAAGCTCCGCGAATCAGATCGTGTTTCCAGACGACATCGCAGGTCAGGGCGGGTCGTCACAGCGTGACGGCGTTCCCCCGTCACGGTCCCCCCGACCCGACCCGACCCGTAGTACCTCCTACGGAGGTACTAACCCCCCTACCCCCCGCGACCGTCCCGGACCGGCAGGGCCCGCCGAGCAGATGCTCGCCCGCTGGTGGGAGACCTACGGCCGCAGTACGGCCCAGGGCCGGACCTCGGTCGGCCGCGCCATCGCCGATGCTCTCGCGAACGGCCTCGACCCCCACGTCCTGTGGTCCGCCCTCACCCGACTCGGCGACCTGTCGAAGCCCGTCACCGGCGGCACCCTGCAATTCGCCCTCGCCGAACTGAAGAAGCCCGCCCGCTCCCCTGGCGCCGACGTGATCCCCCTCGCCGTCGCCCGGCCCGGCCGCGTGGCCCGCGCCGTCGACCTGTTCGCCGCCGCACTCGACGACCCCCAGGAGACCGCCCAGTGAACCGCCGCGAAGTCGCCGCGCTGCTCGCCTACGCCGTACGCCTCGACCCCCGCAGCTCGCCCGCTGACCAGGCCGCCGCCGAGGAGACGCTCGACCAGTGGGCCGACATCCTCGCCGACGTCCCGCCGACCGCCCCGCATCCGGTCGGCCGCCACTGGGACGCCGCCCAGGTCGTACGCCACCACATCGCAACCTCGCCCTACCCGATCAAGCCGAGCGACGTTTCCCGCCCCTGGCACGCCTTCAAGACCGATGTGCTCGGCCGGCACACCGACCCCGTGCCTGCGGCCGACCCCGACAACCCCGAAGCATGGCGCGCCGAGCTCCTCGGCACCCGCACGGCTGTCGCCGCCGGCACCACCGCGGCCACCACGTTCCGCGAGTTGACCGGCGGACCCGCGCCAGAGGTCGCCGCCCGCCTCGCCGCCCTCGGCGAATACATGCCACGCACCGTCAAACAGCAGCTCGCCGCCTACCGGCCGCGCCGCGCCGAACGCGAACGCCTCGCCGCCGCCGCACTACCCGACCCCCTCAACGTCGAATGCCCCTGCACCTGGTGCCGCGCCCCGGCCGGGTCACCGTGCCTCGACCACCACCGCGCCCCGCGGCACAACGCGCACCCCACCCGCCTCGACCTCGCCGCCCTCCAGCAGCGCCAGGAGACCGCCGCATGAGCCGCCCGCGCATGTTCCGAGTGATCGCCGTATGGCCGGCCCCCGCGCCCGAGAGCCAGTACGAGAAGACCGACCGGGCCCGAGTCGTCGCCCTCGCCCGGAAGTGGGCACAGGCCGGCGCGACAGCCACCGTCGAGCAGAGCATCGGTAGTTGGCAGTGGCGCCACGTCCGCACGTACCGGCCGCCCACGGCAACGTTGCAGGACGAGTCCGAACCGGCGCCCGTCGCCCCGCCAGAGCCCGCCGAGGCCGTCCTCGACGACGAGCGCGACATGTACGAGCGACTCATGCGGCAGGCTCCAACCAGCCGAGACAGCCGCGGCCGGCGTCCCTGCCGACACGTCGTCAACCGCCGCGGAATCCGCTAGACCCCCTCCCCGAACCGGGACGACAACGCCGCCCCACACTCACTAGATTTCACGTACGATCCATTTGCCTGCATTTTGTTTCACACACGAAACGGGAGAGCCGTTGTCCGGCGCGACCGTCATCACCATCATTGGCAACCTGGTCGACGACCCCGAGTTGCGATACACCCCCGCCGGCGCCGCCGTCGCAAACTTCCGTATCGCCTCCACCCCCCGCACGTTCGACAAGACCACCAACGAGTGGAAAGACGGCGAAAGCCTCTTCCCGACCTGCTCCGCGTGGCGCTCCCTCGGCGAGAACGTCGCCGCATCCCTCGCCCGCGGGTCCCGCGTCATCGTGCACGGCCGACTCAAGCAGCGGTCGTACGAGGACCGCGGGGGCGTCAAACGCACCGTGTTCGAGCTCGACGTCGAGGACGTCGGCCCGTCCCTGCTGCGCGCCAGCGCCGCCATCACCAAGACCACCGGCAACGCCCAGCAGCGTCCGCACCAGGGCTACGGCCAGCAATCCGCCCCCGACCAGTGGTCGACCCAGGGATACAGCGAACACCCTCCGTTCTGACGGCCCCGGCGACCGGGCCCGCGTCCGGTCGCCGCCCGCCCCGCGCGCGCGAGCGCCCTTCGACTTCACCGAGACAGGAGCACCGTCCATGCCCACCCGCACCTTCACCCGTGCAGAACTCGACGCCCTCGGACTGCCCGACGACATGCCGAGCGCCGAGTACGCCGCCAAGTACCCCGAGGCCGCCGTCGAGCTGCACCGCGAACAGGTCGACTCCCGCCGATGGGTATCCGTGCACGAGCTGGTGTTCCGCGCTCCCGACGACGGCAAGGCGTACCGCGTCACCTACGTGGCGGGTCTCACCGAGCACCAAGACGTCAGCCCGTGGGAGTACGAGGGCGACACGGTCGACGCGGTCGAGGTCGAACCGTACGAGCGCCGCACTATTGCATGGTGCGCTGTCGAGCCGCGCGAGGAACAACAGCCCGAGGCCGACGACCGCCCGGGTCGCACCGCCCACATCGGCCCGAAGGAGGCCGGCCAGTGAGCAGCAAGGAACGCCGAGAGCGCGAGGAGCTGCGCACCGCGCGCCGCGACTCCCTGCTCGTTCTGATGTCCCGCGCTGAGCGAGGCGTGCTCACCCGCCCCGAGGCTGCCCAACTCCGGCAGCACGTCGAGGCCGAACTCACTCTCGCCGACCAGACGCGCGCCTCGGCCAGCGGACAGCGAGCCGCCAACCAGCGCATGCGGGCGCAACTCGACGCCGCACACGCCGCGGTCGTCGAGGCTGAAGGCGACCGCCGCCATGCCGAGGAGCGCGCGGAGAAGGTCGAGCAGCAGCTCGCCGAGGCCGAGGAAACGTCACTGCGGCACGCCCGCTACCTCGCCGACGCGCAGCGCGCATGCGGCGCCCCGGACTGGCCGAGCCTCGCCGCCACCATCCGGGCCACCGCGCGCGAAGCGCTCCACGCCGCCGACCGGTACCGCGGGGCGTGGCGCAGCGCCCGCCGCCGGGCTACTGCCCTCGCCCAACTCACCCCCGCACCCATCCAGCAGTGCTCCACGTGCGGCGCCGGATACACCCTCGGCACGCCATGCGGGACGTGCGACTACCGCGCCCGCATCGTCGAGCACGGCGCCCACATCTGACCTCGCCGGGGCGCGCCACGCTCGCGCCCCGGCCCCACACCCGGCCGAGGAGAACCGCCGTGCCGCACCCCGCCGCCCACACCACCGCCGCCCACCTCCGCACCATCCGGGAGCAGTGGGGCGCGCTGCTCGCCGCCATCGAGACGCCGCCCGCGTCGCGGGAGTGGCCGCCGCGCGAGACCCGCTCCCACCTCAACACCGGCCGCACCGACGAAAACCTGTTGGTCACCGACCGCGCGCCCCTGGTGCTCCGCGACCACCCCGCGCCCCTCAACGTCGACGCCCTCGACACCGGCCTCGCCGTCGAGCGGCTCGTGTTCGACCTCGCCGACACCCTTGCCGCCGCCGTCCAGCACACCGCCCCCGACGACCCCCGCCACTGGACCTACCAGCGCCCTGACGCCCCGACCGCGCGCGCCGCCGCAGGCTCCCGGGCGCACGGCCTCCACTGGGCCGCCGTGTACGTCGAGGCCCGCATACTCGACGAGGACACCGCCCCCGAGCACGACGAGGCCGGCCGACTGGTTGCCGCGCCGTTCTCCCCGCTCCCGGAACACCTGCTGCACGAGGCCGCCCGCGTGGCGCGAACGTGCGCAGACCGCGTGCGGCGCGTCCTGGCCCCCGACGAGATCACCCAGGCGCGTGCCCTGCCGACGCCGTGCCCGTCGTGCGGCGGCGCCCTGGTCGTCGTCGCCGCGCCCGCCGCGCCCCCGGTCGTCACCTGCCGCACCGGCGCAGCATGCGGAGCGGCAACCGGCAGGGACGTCGAGGGCCGGCGCGTGTGGGGGTGGCCTGAGTGCCTGCCCTTGCTGGCCACCGAGCAGGGGAGAGCGGGCATGGCCCGTTCAGCCTGACCGAGTGAAACGACTTGTGAACCCTATTGTGAAATCGCATCACATGCCGCTACAGTGAGGTTCACGCCGGACCTCACCCGGCGAAAAGCCAGACCTCACCCCGCGCCCACAACCAAGGGAGCAAACCCCATGGCCAAGTACGAAGCGACCGCCGAAACCATCTGGTCGACCACGCACAGCAACATGAACTTGTGGCACGCCTTCGGGCCCGACGGCAAGGCCCTGTGCAACCGCCGCATCCACCCGCGCTCGCACACCACGACCAACGACAACTGGCGCACCCGCGCTGAAGCCGAGAACTTCGGCACTCTGCACGACCGGTGCGTGAAGAAGTTGGAGCAGCACGCCGAGGCCGACCGCCTCGCCGCCGCCTCCCCCCTCGCCGCCGCAGCCGCGCTGCTCGCCAAGACCGTCGTACAGGCCGACACCGAACAGGCCGTCGCTACAGCCGAGCTGCTCGCCAAGCTCGACGAGCAAGGTGCCGGCACGTGGCGCGGCGAGTGGATCGGAGCCCTTCCGGCCGATGCTGCCTTGTTCGACCTCACCCCCGTCGGCGCCGAGCAGGGCGCGCTTTTCACCTGACCCAACCGCCCCGCCCCGCACC
>NZ_JBHVHQ010000069.1:0-18248 GCF_042800135.1 Streptomyces sp. NPDC057654
GTACGCCCCAAGGACTCCGACGACACCTGGTGGGTCCCCGCCCACCTCGGCGGCAGCGCCCCGACTCCGGCAGAGGCCAAGGCTCTCGACCGGCGGTGACGGACGGCTCGCGGTGATCCGCCGCGAGCCGCGAGCCTCGCCGTAGGACGCCGCAGTGCGCCCGGCCCCTCGTGGGGTCGGGCGCACTGTTGTGCGCGGGTACGCGTACGCGCGCACGCGTGGCCGTCAGCGCTGAGCGGCCATCTCCTCCGCGAGGGCGGCGGTGAAGGCGTCCACGTCGGCCTCGGTGGTGTCGAAGGCGCACATCCAGCGGACCAGGCCGGTGGGCTCGTCCCAGTCGTAGAAGCGGTAGCGCTTGCGGAGCCGCTCGCTCACGTCGTGCGGCAGCCGGGCGAAGACGCTGTTGGCCTGCACCTGGTGGACCACCTCGACGCCGTCCACGGCCTGGGCCCCGCGCGCCAGGCGGGACGCCATCGCGTTGGCGTGCGTGGCGCTGCGCAGCCACAGGTCGCCGGAGAGCAGGGCCTCGAACTGCGCCGAGACGAACCGCATCTTGGAGGCGAGCTGCATGGAGAGCTTGCGCAGGTGCTTCATGGCCCGTACGGCGCCGGGGTTGAGGACGACGACGCACTCGCCGAACAGCAGGCCGTTCTTGGTGCCGCCGAAGGAGAGGATGTCGACCCCGGCGTCGGTGGTGAACGCGCTGAAGGGGACGCCGAGGGTGGCCGCCGCGTTGGCGAGCCGGGAGCCGTCGACGTGCACCGTCATGCCGTGCTGGTGCGCGTGGTCGCAGATCGCCCGGATCTCCTCGGGCGTGTAGCAGGTGCCGCACTCCGTGGTCTGGGTTATGGAGACGACCTGCGGCATGGCCCGGTGCTCGTCGTCCCAGCCGAACGCCTCGCGGTCGATGAGCTCGGGCGTGAGCTTGCCGTCCTCGGTGGGGACGGTCAGCAGCTTGAGCCCGCCGACGCGCTCGGGAGCGCCGCACTCGTCGACGTTGATGTGCGCGCCGTCCGCGCAGATCACCGCCCCCCAGCGCTCGGTGACGGCTTGCAGGGAGACGACGTTGGCACCGGTCCCGTTGAACACAGGAAACGTTTCCGCACGGGGCCCGAAGTGGGCGCGGAAGACGTCCTGGAGGTGTTCGGTGTAGACGTCCTCGCCGTAGGCGATCTGGTGACCGCCGTTGGCGAGGGCGAGCGCCGCCAGGATCTCCGGGTGCGCGCCGGCGTAGTTGTCGCTGGCGAAGCCGCGCAGCTCGGGGTCGTGGCGGCGGACGGCGTCGGTGGCCGCCGGGGCCTCGGTCACGGTTCGGGGGTCAGCCACAGACGGGTTCCGTTCACTTCGGTGGCGGGGCGGTCCCAGACGCCGACGATGGCCTCGGCCAGGTCCTTGACGTCCGTGAAGCCCGCGAATTTCGCGTTCGGGCGCTCGGTGCGCATCTGGTCGTGCACGAGCGCCTTGATCACCAGGATGGCAGCCGCCGCCGACGGGCCGCTCTCGCCCCCCGCCTTGCGGAAGGCGTCGCCGAGCGCGAGGGTCCACGCCTCGGCGGCGGCCTTGGACGCGGCGTAGGCGGCGTTCCCCGCGGTGGGCTTCGACGCCCCGGCCGCGCTGATCAGCAGATACCGTCCGTTGCCGGCCCGCTTGAGGGCGGGCTCGAAGGCGAGGGAGGTGTGCTGCACGGTCTGGACCAGCAGCTTCTCCAGCTTCGCCCAGTCCGCGAGGTCCGTCTCGGCGAACGTGGCGGAGCCGCGCCAGCCGCCCACCAGGTGCACCAGGCCGTCGACGCGGCCGAACTCCTTCTCCGTGCGGTCCGCCCAGGCGCGGGTCGCGTCGAGGTCCAGCAGGTCCACCGTGTCGCCGGTGACGGTGGCCCCGCCGTGCGCGTACCGCGCCGCGTCCACGGCCTCGGCGAGGCGCGCGGCGTCGGCGTCGGCGGCGACGACGGTCGCCCCCGCCTCGGCGAGGCGCAGCAGCGTGGCGCGGCCGGCCGGGCCCGCGGCCCCGGCCACCGCCACGACGGCCCCGTCCAGCCGGCCGTCGGCGTACGTCGGAGTGCTCATGGTCTTCGCCCCTTCCAGCTGTTCTCCGTGCTCGCTCACGCGGCCACTCGCCCGGCGCTCTCGGCGGTGATGCCCTTGGTGGAGGCGATCACCTTGCGCAGCTTCTTCGAGAGGGCCTCATAGAACATGCTGAGCGGGAACTCGTCCGGAAGCACGTCGTCCACGAGCTTGCGCGGCGGCTGGTTCAGGTCGAGGGCATCGGGGCCCTTGGCCCAGACCGAGCCGGGGTGCGGGGCGAGGTAGGTCGAGACGAGCCCGTACGCGGCGAACCAGTGGACGAGCTTGGGCCGGTCGATGCCGTCGCGGTAGAGCTGCTCGATCTCGCCGCACAGCTGGTTGGTGACCTGCGGTGCGCGGTCCCAGTCGATGTGCAGTGTGTTGTCCGTCCAGCGTACGACGTCGTGCTGGTGGAGGTAGGCGAAGAGCAGCTGACCGCCGAGCCCGTCGTAGTTGCGGACCCGCTCGCCGGTGACGGGGAAGCGGAACATCCGGTCGAAGAGGACGGCGTACTGCACGTCGCGGCCCTGGCGGTAGCCGTCGGCCTCCAGCTTGACGGCCTCCCGGAAGGCGGTGAGGTCGCAGCGCAGCTCCTCCAGCCCGTACATCCAGAACGGCTGGCGCTGTTTGATCATGAAGGGGTCGAACGGCAGGTCACCGTGGCTGTGGGTGCGGTCGTGGACCATGTCCCACAGGACGAACGCCTGCTGACAGCGGTCCTGGTCGCCGACCATCTCCGCGATGTCCGCGGGCAGTTCCAGGCCGAGGGTCTCGACGGCGGACTCGGTGACCCGGCGGAAGCGGGCGGCCTCCCGGTCGCAGAAGATGCCGCCCCAGGAGAAGCGCTCGGGGGCCTCGCGGACGGCGATCGTCTCCGGGAAGAGGACGGCCGAGTTGGTGTCGTAGCCGGAGGTGAAGTCCTCGAAGGTGATGCCGAGGTAGAGCGGGTTGTCGTAGCGGGTGCGCTCCAGTTCGGCGAGCCAGTTCGGCCATACGAGGCGCAGGACGACCGCTTCGAGGTTGCGGTCGGGGTTCCCGTTCTGGGTGTACATCGGGAAGACGACGAGGTGCTGGCGGCCGTCGACGCGCTGGGCGGCGGGCTGGAAGGCCAGCAGCGAGTCGAGGAAGTCCGGCACGCCGAAGCCGTCCGCCGCCCAGCGGCGCAGGTCCGCGACGAGGGCCGTGTGGTAGGCGGCGTCGTGCGGGAGCAGCGGGGCGAGCTGCTCGACGGCCGCCGCGACCCGCTCCACCAGGGCTTCGACTTGATCGCCCGGCGGTGCGCCCTCCGCCTCGAAGTCGATGGAGCCGTCCTTGGACTGCCAGGGGCGGATCGTCTCCACGGCGTCCTTGAGCGCGGACCAGGCCGGGTGGTCGACCACGCGCTCAGCGGTCGGCGAATCGGACTCCGCGATCGCGGACGTAAGCGTCTGTGTCATGACTGATCCCTCCACTGGAGAACCTGGCGTTAAGACACCGTATCCATGTGTCCTTCGCTCACTCAAGGGCAGTCTCGATAAATTATCCTGCTGACCCCCCTATCTCACCGCTGTTTTTCCTGCCGGAATCGGCTCGCGGGCCGGGTTCCGTCACTTCTGGCGCAGGAGTAGGGGTTGCGGCATCCGGGCGGATGTGCAGGGCCGGGGAGAGGCCGGGGCGCCCCTCCCGGAGCCCCGGCGTCAGCGCGTGGAGGACTCGCCCACCCACGGGTGACGGGACCGGGCCGCCGCCGAGATCACCGCCCCGCAGGCGACCCGTACGCGACCCATGCGCGCCCCGCCTCCGTCTGGCCTCCGGAGCCCAACGGCCCCCGCCTACGGGCTCGTCGGGGCGGACCGCGCTGTCGGAGGCCCCCGTTAGGCTGCGGCCGTGTCCGCTCCAGCCACCGACGTCGGAAGCGAGAGAGCTTTGTCTTTCCTCACCATCGGCCACCGCGGGGTGATGGGCGTGGAGCCCGAGAACACCCTGCGCTCCTTCGTCCGCGCGGACCGTGCGGGCCTGGACGTCATCGAGCTGGACCTGCACCTGAGCAAGGACGGCGCGCTCGTCGTGATGCACGACGCGGACGTCGGCCGCACCACGGACGGCCAGGGACGCATCGCCGACCTCACCCTCGACGAGCTGCGCGGGCTGGACGCGGGGCGCGGCGAGCGGGTCCCCGTCTTCGAGGAGGTCCTCGACGCGGTGCGGGCGCCGATCCAGGCGGAGATCAAGGACGCGGCGGCGGCCCGCGCCCTCGCCGAGGTGCTGCGGCGGCGCGATCTGACCGGCCGGGTCGAGGTGATCTCGTTCCACGACGCGGCACTCGCGGAGATCGCGGCGCTGCTGCCGGGCGTACGGACCGGGCTGGTCGCCCAGTTCTACGGCCTCGACGTGATCGACCGGGCGAAGGCCGTGGGCGCGGCGACGCTCGTCCTCGACATCGGCAGGCTCACCCTGGAGCTGGTGGGGCTCGCGCACGCCGCCGGGCTCAGGGTCATCGGGTGGGTGGTCAACACCCCCGAGCACCTCAAGCTGGCGCGCGGCCTCGGCCTGGACGGCGGCACCACCGATTTCCCGGAGATCAAGAACGCGGCGCGCTATACGGCATAACGTCTCCACGGCATACCGCTTCTACTGCATAGCGCTTCTACGGCATAGCGCGCCGCCGCCGGACTCCCGCGCGGGCACGGCCGGAATTCATGAACTCGCAACGGAATTCCGGTATTCGGACGGTTGTCGAAATGATCTGGACAGACCCCGGTCCGCCTGCGAGTCTCCCGCCATGCCCGTCGCCAACCAGCACGTACGACTCGCCGCCACCGCCGCCGTCCTGCTGCTCGCGGCGGTGACCGGCTGCGCCCCGCAGGACGAGACCGACGCCTCCAAGTCCCCCGCGACGACGAAGGAGACCTGTGCGCAAGGGAAGTTGACCACGCAGACGCCCGGCAAGCTGACCGTCGGCACGGACAAGCCCGCCTACGCCCCCTGGTTCCAGGACGACGACCCGGCGAACGGCAAGGGCTTCGAGTCGGCGGTCGCGTACGCGGTGGCCGGCCGGCTGGGGTACGGCCGTTCCGACGTGCTCTGGCAGACGGTGCCCTTCAACAACGCCTTCGCGCCGGGCGCGAAGAAATTCGACTTCGACCTCAACCAGATCTCCATCAGCGACGAGCGGAAGAACGCCGTCGATTTCTCGTCCGGCTACTACGACGTCCGCCAGGCCGTCATCGCCCTCAAGAACTCCCCCGCCGCGAAGGCGACGACCGTGGCCGGCCTCCGCAAGGCCAAACTCGGCGCGCAGGTCGGCACCACCAGCCTGGACGTGCTCACCGACGTCGTCCGGCCCGAGCGGCGGCCGGCCGTCTACCAGAAGAGCGACTTCGCCAAGTCGGCGCTGAAGAACGGCCAGGTCGACGCGATCATCGTGGACCTGCCGACCGCTTTCTACATCACCTCCAGCGAGGTGACGGACGCGAAGGTCGTCGGGCAGTTCGCGGACACCGGCGGCAAGGCCGAGCGGTTCGGGCTCGTCCTGGACAAGGGCTCCCGGCTGACCCCGTGCGTCAGCGGGGCGGTGGACGCGCTGCGCGGCGACGGCACGCTCGCGAGGATCGAGAAGAAGTGGCTGTCCGAGGCGGTCGACGCGCCGGTGCTCAAGTGAGTGCGCAAGAGGCCGTGCCGGACGGGGCCGCGGAGTACGTACCGTCCGCCCGGCGGCTCGCGCGCGAGCGGTTCCACCGCTCCCGGACCCGGCGGGCGACGGCGATCGCGGCCGTCAGTTCGCTGGTGACGGCCGTGGTGCTCTACTTCGTGATCACGCGCTCCCCCGGCTGGCCGCGAACCCGCGACACGTTCTTCTCCGCCCACTACGCGCGCGAAGCGCTGCCCAAGGTGCTCGACGGGCTCTGGCTCAACGTCCGCCTGCTGGTCGTCTGCGGCGCGTGCGTCCTCGCCCTGGGCCTGCTGCTCGCCGTCGCCCGCACCCTGCGCGGCCCGGTGTTCTTCCCGCTGCGCGCCCTCGCCACCGCCTACACCGACTTCTTCCGCGGGCTGCCGCTGATCATCTGCCTGCTGCTGGTGGTCTTCGGCGTCCCGGCGCTGCGGCTCCAGGGGGTGACCACCGATCCGGTGCTGCTGGGCGGCGCGGCGCTCACCCTGACGTACTCCGCGTACGTCGCCGAGGTCTTCCGGGCCGGCATCGAGTCCGTGCATCCGAGCCAGCGCGCGGCCGCCCGCTCGCTGGGCCTCTCGGCCGGGCGGACGCTGCGCTACGTGGTGCTGCCGCAGGCCGTACGGAGGGTCGTGCCGCCGCTCCTGAACGACCTGGTGTCGCTCCAGAAAGACACGGGGCTGGTCTCCATCGCGGGCGCGGTGGACGCGGTGTACGCGGCGCAGATCATCACGGGCAAGAGCTTCAACTACACGCCGTATGTGGTCGCCGGGGTGATCTTCGTTGCGCTGACGATCCCCATGACGCGGTTCACGGACTGGATCACGGCGCGCACGGACCGCCGCCGGGCGCAGGGAGGGATCGTATGAGCGAGCCGGGAGCGGTGCCGACGGCCGGGAAGGCGGGCCGTGCGCCCGAGCCGGTGCTGCGGCTGGAGGCGGTCCGCAAGAGCTTCGGCCGGTCCCTCGTACTGCGCGATGTGGATCTGAAGGTGCCCTCGCACACCGTGACCGCGCTGATCGGCGCGTCCGGCTCGGGCAAGTCCACGCTGCTGCGCTGCGCGAATCTGCTGGAGGAGATCGACGACGGCGCGATCTTCCTGGACGGCGAGGAGATCACCGACCCGCGCGTCGACCCGGACGCCGTGCGCCGCCGGATCGGCGTGGTCTTCCAGGCGTACAACCTCTTCCCGCACATGACGGTGCTGGAGAACATCACGCTCGCCCCGCGCCGGGTGCACGGCGTGCCCCGCGAGGAGGCGCGGGAGCGGGCGCGCGAACTGCTGGAGCGGCTCGGCCTCGCCGACAAGGCGGCCGAGTACCCGGACCGGCTCAGCGGCGGCCAGCAGCAACGCGTGGCGATCGTACGGGCGTTGGCGGGCCGCCCCCGGCTGCTGCTGCTCGACGAGATCACCGCCGCGCTCGACCCGGAGCTGGTGGGCGAGGTGCTCGGCGTGGTGCGCGATCTCAAGGAGGACGGCATGACGATGATGCTGGCCACCCATGAGATGGGGTTCGCGCGGGAGGTCGCCGACCAGGTGTGCTTCCTGGACGGCGGGGTGGTGCTGGAGCGCGGGACGCCGCAGGACGTCTTCGGCGCGCCGCGCGAGGAGCGCACTCGGCGGTTTCTGCGGCGGATCGTGGAGGCGGGCCGCCTGTAGGGCCCCTGACCGGACCGGGTGCGGCGGCCGGTTCAGGTCAGCGGCTTGATCAGCAGCTCGAATTCGAGGTCGGCGCGGCGCGGGACGCCGAACCGCTCGTCGCCGTACGGGAAGGGCGTCATCCTGCCGGTACGCGCGTATCCGCGGCGCTCGTACCAGGCGATCAGGTCGTCGCGCTGCCGGATCACGGTCATGTGCATCTCGTCCGCGCCCCACTCCTCGCGCGCGAACCGCTCGGCCTCGGCCATGACGGCCTTGCCGAGCCCGCCGCCCTGCCGCTCGGGACGGACCGCGAACATGCCGAAGTAGGCGTGGTCGCCGCGGTGTTCGAGCTGACAGCAGGCGACGAGCACGCCGTCCCGCTCGGCCAGCAGGAGCCGGCCGTGCTCCGCGTCCAGGACGGCGGCGACGCCCTCGGGGTCGGTGCGCTGCCCGTCCAGCAGGTCCGCCTCCGTGGTCCAGCCGACGCGGCTGGCGTCCCCGCGGTACGCCGACTCGATCAGCTCGACGACGGCCGGCACGTCGGCCTTCGCGGCGGTGCGGAAGGCCGACGCGGTGGCCGGGGCGGCCTCGGCGGTGCGGCTCTGTGCGGCGTCCATGCGGTGGCGTCCTCTCCGTCTGCCCGTACGCGCTCTCCGTACGGTCTTCGCTCCCCGTACGCTCCGTACGATCTTTCGCGGCGTACGAGCCTAACCCGGAGGCGGTGCGTAGGGTCGCGGGCATGGTTCACGTACTCAGCAGCAGGACTCTCCTGCGCCCCACCGATCCGGACCGCTCGCGCGCTTTCTACGGCACGGCGCTGGGCCTGGCGGTCTCCCGGGAGTTCGGTACGGGCCCCGAGCGCGGCACGGTCTACTTCCTCGGCGGCGGCTTCCTCGAACTCTCCGGCCGCTCCCCCGAGCCGCCCGCGCCCGGTATGCGGCTGTGGCTCCAGGTGGCGGACGCCGCGGCCGCGCACGAGGAGCTCGTACGGGCCGGGGTCGAGATCCTGCGGCCGCCCGTGCAGGAGCCGTGGGGTCTCGTGGAGATGTGGGTCTCCGATCCCGACGGCGTGCGGATCGTGCTCGTGGAGGTGCCGTCGGACCATCCGCTGCGGTTCCGCGCCTGAGCCGTGCCGCCCCGGTGCCCGTTTCCTCCTGGTCGGACCCTTCGTTAGGCCATCCGGGTGAACGGCTGGAGCGAGGACGCGTCAGCGATTTCGCTAGAAGGCAAGCCGATTTGCCTAAAGCTATTAGGCAAATGCATAATAGCTTCTGGCGAATGAGAGGACCGGCATGGCACGCATAGGACTGACCGCGGAGCGCCTGACCCAGGCGGGCGCGGAACTGGCCGACGAGGTCGGCTTCGACCAGGTGACCGTCTCGGCGCTCGCCCGGCAGTTCGACGTCAAGGTCGCGAGCCTGTACTCGCACCTGAAGAACTCCCAGGACCTCAGGACCAAGATCGCCCTGCTCGCCCTGGAGGAGCTGGCCGACCGGTGCGCCGCCGCCCTGGCCGGACGGGCCGGGAAGGACGCCCTCACCGCCTTCGCGAACGTCTACCGCGACTACGCCCGGGAGCACCCCGGCCGATACACGGCGGCCCAGCTGAAGCTCGACCACGAGACCGCGATGGCCAGTGCCGGGGTCAGACACGCGCAGATGACACGGGCCATCCTGCGCGGCTATGACCTGGCGGAACCGGACCAGACGCACGCGGTCCGGCTGCTGGGCAGCGTCTTCCACGGCTACGTGAGCCTGGAGGCGACGGGCGGGTTCAGCCACAGCGCCCCCGACTCGCAGGAGTCCTGGTCGCGCGTCCTCGACGCCCTCGACGCCCTGCTGCGGAACTGGCCCGCCGCGTGAGCCGCGGCCCGCACCCCGCCGGGCCGGACCGTCCGCACATCGTGACCGACAGGTTGGAACCATGAGCACCGAGCACAAGTGGATCACCACCCCCATCACCGCGGAACTCCTGCGCGGCGCCCTCGACCTGGAGCGCACCGAGCACGGCGTGCTGCCGCACCGGCTGCCCGCACGGGCCCGCGCCCAGAACACGGACGGCCAGCTGGCCATGGCCGAGGCCCAGCCCTCGGGCGTACGGCTGGTCTTCCGCACCCGGGCCACCGCGATCGAGCTGGAGGCCCGGCGCACCCAGCGGATATACGTGGGCGCGCCGCCCCGCCCGGACGGCCTGTACGACCTCCTCGTCGACGGCGTTCCCGCCGGTCAGGCAAGTGTGCCGGGCGGCGACACCCTGACCGTCGACATGGCGGCCGGGACCATGGAGCGCGAGTCCGGCCCGTCCGGCTCCCTCCGCTTCGACGGTCTGTCCGACGCCGTCAAGGACATCGAGATCTGGCTGCCGCACAACGAGGCCACCGAGCTCCTCGCGCTGCGCACCGACGCGCCCGTCGAGGGCGCGCCGGACCACGGCCGGCGGGTGTGGCTGCACCACGGCAGCTCGATCAGCCACGGCTCCGACGCCGCGAGCCCCACCACCACCTGGCCCGCGCTGGCCGCCTCTCTCGGCGGCGTGGAGCTGATCAACATGGGTTTCGGCGGCGGCGCCCTGCTCGACCCGTTCACCGCGCGCGCGATGCGGGACACCCCGGCCGACCTGATCAGCGTCAAGTTCGGCATCAACATCGTCAACGCCGATCTGATGCGGCTGCGCGCCTTCGCCCCGGCGGTGCACGGCTTCCTCGACACCATCCGCGAGGGCCACCCCACCGCGCCGCTGCTGGTCATCTCGTCGATCCTGTGCCCCATCCACGAGGACACCCCCGGTCCCTGCGCCCCGGACTTCAGCGACATCAGCGAGGGGAAGATCCGGTTCCGGGCGGTCGGCGACCCGGCCGAGCGCGCCGCCGGGAAGCTGACCCTGGGCGTCATCCGCGACGAGCTGAGCCGCATCGTGAAGCAGCGGGCGGCCACCGACGCGAATCTGCACTACCTCGACGGCCGGGACCTCTACGGCGAGGAGGACTTCGCCGAGCTGCCGCTGCCCGACGCGCTCCACCCGGACGCGGCCGCGCACCGCCGCATCGGCGAGCGCTTCGCGGCCCAGGTCTTCGCCTCCGACGGGCCGTTCGCCGCCGAGCGGTCCTGAACGGCCGGACTGCCCCGGCCCTGGTCGACGGGATCCGGACGCGTCGGAGGAGCCGAAGGACAGTGCCGTCGGGAACACCGCGGCGGCGCCCCCGCGCACAGTGATCACCAGTGGCGCGCTCCCCTATTGCGCCCATGCGCTGCTTGCGTGCGCGTGATGGCGGGCATCTTCCGGACATCCGTGATGAGTGTCCCCAGGGAGGTGCGCCGTGCATGGACCACCGCTGGTCGGCTGGCTGTTGGTGACGCTCTGCGCGATGACGGGCATGTACTGCCTGCTGCGGATACGGGGCGCGGCGGAGCGTCGCCGGGCCACGGGCGGGGACGCTCTGATGGGGCTGGGCATGGCGGTGATGGCGGTGCCGTCGGCGGTGCTCGACCAGCGGCCGTGGGGGCCTCCGCTGTTCGGCGTGGTCTTCGGGGCCGCCGGGCTGCGGGCGCTGCTGCTGTCGCGCGGCACGACGGCGCAGGCACACCATCTGCACCACGCCGTGGGCGCGTTCGCGATGGTCTATATGGCGCTGTCGATGACGGGCGGCAGCGGCGGCGGGCACACGGGGCATGGCGGCGCCGCGCACGCACCGGCGGGCACGCCGCTGCTGACGGGGCTGCTGATGGTCTATTTCGCGGTGTACGTCGTACGGGCCATGGCACATCTGGTGCCGGCGGTGGCCATCGCGGCCGGCGAGCTGCCGATACCGGGCCGGGCCGAACTGACCAACGCGTGCAGGCTGTCGATGGGCATCGGCATGCTCGCGATGCTGCTGACGCTCTGAGCGCCGGCTTCCTCGGTCCCGTCCCCCGCGGCCACCGGGGGCCGCGTCATGGTGACCGAGTGCACCCGAGTGGCATGCGTCACTTCCGGCTCGGGACCGTACCCCGGCGTGCGCCCGCACTCATAGGCTGACGGTCATGATGGTCCCGCTCGCCCTGCTGGTCCTCGGCGGACTGGTCGCGGCAATGGCGCCGCGCGTGCTGACCCGTTCCGACTGGCCCGACCGCGAACCCGTGCTGGCCCTGTGGGTCTGGCAGTGCGTGGTGGTGGCCGTGCTGCTCTGCTGCGCCCTCGCGATGGCGCTGAGCGCCGCGGCTGCGTCGGACGCCGTGCGCGGCAATGTCTTCGCGCCCGCGCCGCGCGGGGTGATGGAGGCTTACGCGCTCACGGCGTACGGCCCGTGGGCCGCGCCGGTGGCCGTCGCCCTCGCCTGCGGCGCGGTGTGGACCGCCGCGATGCTGACGCGTGAGATCCGCGGCGCGCGCGCCCGTCGCAAGCAGCGCCGCGCCGAACTGCTCGTACGCTCCCCTCTGCTGCCCGGCGAAGAGGCCGGCGAAGACCGTCTGGTCGTCCTGGAGGGCGACCGGCCGGACGCGTGGTGGCTGCCGGGCGGCGCCTCGGCCCAGTTGGTGATCACGACGGCGGCGCTGCGTCGGCTCAAGGGCTCGCAGCTGGACGCGGTCCTCGCGCACGAGCAGGGGCACGCGCGCGCCCGCCACGACTGGCTGCTGCACTGCTCGTCGGCGCTGGCCGCCGGATTCCCGCAGGTTCCGGTGTTCGCCGGGTTCCGCGACCAGGTGCACCGGCTGGTCGAGTTGGCGGCCGACGATGTCGCCTCGCGGCGCTTCGGGCGGCTGACGATCGCGCTAGCGCTGGTCCAACTCAACGAGGAGCGGGGCGTGTTCGGGCCCTGCCCGAGCCAAGTGGCCCAGGTTCCGCAGCGCGTTCACCGCCTGCTGTCGGCCGCGCCCCGGCTGACGGCGGGCCGACGGCTGCGGCTGACGGCCGCGGCGGCGCTGGTTCCGGTCGTACCGCTGCTGGTCGCGTTCATGCCGGGGCTGAGCGCGCTGCGGTAGGCGGGGGCCGGTGACGGGTCCTTCGGTACCTGCCGCGATAGCGGACGGGCCCGCGATCGGCGACGATCTGCGCATGCCGCTTCCGCTTTGTCCACCTCCGCCGCCACCGGCTTCGCGTCCCGCGTCGCCGTACGCTCCGGTGCGCTGCCTGCGCGCGAGCGCGCTGCTGGCCGCCGCGTGCGCCGTGCTCCTGACGCTGGTGGCGGTGGAGTGGGGCCCGCTGGAGTCGCTGGACCGCTGGGTCGCCGACGGCCTGCATCGCGTGGCCGTCACCCACCCCGGCCTCACGCGGGCCGCGCGCGTGCTGACCGACTGGGTATGGTCGCCGACCGCGATGAGGGCTGTACTGGTCGCGGTAGTCGCCTGGCTCGTATGGCGGCGTGAACTCCCGCTCGCGCTGTGGGCGGCGGGCACGGCGGCCCTGGGCACAGCCCTCCAGCAGGGCCTGAAGGCCGCGGTCGGCCGGGACCGCCCGCACTGGCCGGATCCGGTGGACTCGGCGACATACTCCGCGTTCCCCTCCGGACACGCGCTCACGGCGACAGTGGTGTGCGGGTTGGCGGTGTGGCTGCTGGTGCTGCACGGCGCGCGGAGGGCATGGGTCCGCACAGCCGTGGCCGTAGCGGCGGTGTCCGTCGCCGGGGTCGGCTTCACCAGGGTCTACCTGGGCGTGCACTGGCTGTCGGACGTAGCCGGCGGCACGCTGCTGGCGGCGGCGCTGCTGATGGGGGTGGTGGGGGCGTACGGGCTCGCGGGGCGGCGGGCGCGGGGCGGCTAGGGAACCGCTCACCCCTACGGCTCCCGTACGACTCCCGCGATCACCGACGCGACGGCCCTACGGACGGCGGCAGGCTCCGGCGGCGTGCCCTTGCGGTCGGCGAAGAACATGTGGCCGGTGCCGATCAGGGTGGGGGCGAGGGTGTCGATGCCGGCGGTGGCCGTGATGCGGTGCAGGTCGCGCTCGGCGGCGAGATAGGAGGCGATCATGGCCGTGGCCTCCATCAGTACCGGGATGCCGGTCGGGGTGGTCTGACGGAGGCGGGCGCGGAGGCCGTCCCGGGAGGTGACCAGGCCGACGATCGCCACGGCGACCGACTCGAATACGTCCGTGAGCGCCGTGGTGAGGTTGTCCGCGACGGAGCCGGTGCCCGCGCGCCCGAGCAGTTCGGCGGTCCGGGCGTCGATCCGGGCGATGCGGTCCAGGACGAGCTCGGCGAGAAACGCGTCGAAGTCGGCGAAGTGCCGGTGCAGCACGCCCTTGGCGCAGCCCGCCTCGGCCGTGACCGCCCGGCTGGTGAGCGCGCTCGGCCCGTCCCGGAGCAGAACGCGCTCGGCGGCGGCGAACAACTGCTCGCGCACGTCGTGGATGGCTACGCCTGTCGGCACGGTACGACTCCTCATTGACGAGTGGGCATGCGCCCACCCATAGTGGGCACATGCCCACCATACCTCCGGGGCAGCAGCCCCAGCCTGCCCTTGAGCATCATCAGGCGCTTGAGCATCATCAAGCCCTTGCACCTCATCAGCACCGCGACATAGCGGAGTCGTTCGGTACGGACGCCGAACGCTACGACCGGGCCCGCCCCCGCTACCCCCAAGCCCTGATCGACAGGATCGCCAGGGCCCGCCGCACGGCCCCGGACTCCGACTTCGCCGTTCTCGACGTCGGCTGCGGTACGGGCATAGCGGCCCGACAGTTCGCGGCGGCCGGCTGCACGGTCCTGGGCGTCGACGCCGACGCGCGGATGGCCGGACTCGCCCGACGGCACGGGCTCCCGGTCGAGGTTTCGGCGTTCGAAACCTGGGACCCGGCGGGCCGGACGTTCGACGCGGTCGTCGCCGCGCAGGCGTGGCACTGGGTGGACCCGGTCGCCGGCGCGGCCAAGGCGGCGCGGGCGCTGCGGCCGGGCGGGCGGCTCGCCGTGTTCTGGAACGCGGGCCAGGTCCCGCCCGGACTCGGGGAAGCCTTCGCCGACGTCTACGAGCACGTACTGCCCGGCTCACTGGCAGCTCGCCAGTGGACGGTCGCGCCGACGGACGCGTACGCGGAGATGCGCGCCAAGGCGGCCGACGGGATGCGGGAAGCCGGCGCGTACGGCGATCCGGAGGAGTGGCGATTCGACTGGGAATGGAGCTACACGCGGGACGAGTGGCTGGACCTGCTGCCCACGACCGGCGCCCACACCACGCTCCCGGCCGCGCGGCTGGCGGGGGTCCTGTCGGGCGTCGGCGCGGCCGTCGACGCGGCGGGAGGGAGCTTCACGATGCGCTACACCACGGTCGTGGCCACGGCGGCACGAACGGACGCCGCGTAAGCCCCCCTCCCAAAGCTTTGGCGGGAAATAGTTCAAGCTTCACGCATGTTGGGACGGGTGAAAGGAGCGACCTATGACGCAGTTCCCGACCTTCACCCCGGCCACCCCCTTCTCGCCCGCCGAGGAGTACGAGCGCGCCCACCTCTACTTCGAGGCCAGGGACTACGCCGAGGCCGCCCGCATCCTGACGCCGGTCGTCGAGCGGGAGCCGGACCACCTCGCGGCGCGGCTGCTGCTGGCCCGCGCGTACTTCCACTCGGCCCAGCTGGGCCGCGCGGAGGCCGAACTGCGGCGCGTCCTGGAGCGCGACCCCGTCGAGGCGTACGCGCACCTGATGCTCGGCCGCACCCTGGAGCGGGCCGGGCGGGCCGCCGAGGCCGAACCGCATCTGCGGCTGGCCGCCGCCATGAACGGCGAGGAGGCCCCGACGCCGCGCCGGGTCCTGCACACAGTCGCCGAGAACTGAAACCGACTGCCCCAGGCCGACAGGCGGGGGAACCGGACAGCACACCTGGCCCCGGCTCCCCCGCCTACCCCTGCCCGTACGCCGGCGGCACCCCGGCGCCCGGGGGCACGTCGGCCGGCGGGACGCCGAGCGTCCAGTCGAGCTCGTACCGCTGGAAGAGTTCCGCCCGCAGTCGGGACGTGGGCATCGGCGCCCCCGGCAGCAGCACCGCCACCACCGCGCCCATCAGCAGCGCGCGCAGGAGCCGGTAGTCGGTCTCCGGGTCGGGCGAGCCGTAGCTCACCACCGTGTCGTGCAGCAGCGCGGCGAGCCGCTGCTGCTCCGGGCACTGGATGAAACCTTCCGCCTGGAGGATGCCCGCCATGTGCGTACGCATCAGCAGCGGCCGGTCCCGCGCGAGGCCGAGGATGGCGTCGATGGCCCGCGCGAGGAGCTCCCGCCCGTCCTCGGTCCGCGGCTCCCGCTCCAGGCCGGCCGCCAGCTCCAGGTGCATCAGCCGGTGCACGGCGGACTGCAAGAGCTGCCGCTTCCCGGGAAAGTAGTACGACACCAGACCCCGCGCCGCGCCCGCCCGGTCGGCGATGTGCGCGAGCGTCGTCGCCTCGTACCCGCGTTCGCCGACGAGCTCCACCGTCGCCTGCAACAGACGTTCACGGGAACGGCGGCGTAACTCCTCATTGACCGACGCGCTGCGCGGGGACATGCTGTAACTCCTGCGTTGACTGGCTCCGAGCCAATATACTCAGAGGGTATCCGGCCCGCCCGCCCTCCTGAGCAGGCGCAGTCCGGTATCTCCGTCGATTTCGGGCGACGCGGGGGATCGCCCGAAATCGGCGGTTTTTTCTTGCGCGCCCACATCCGCGGACGGCTCCCGCGACGGCCAAGACGCCCTGACGGCGCGGCCGGTGCGCTCACAGCTCGTGTCATCCGACGAGGTCGAGCACGCGGCGGAGCGCGGCGGGGCGTTCGGGTACGGGGGTCTTGGTGACGAGGTGTACCGCGCAGCCGATCGCGCCTGCCCCCGCGTCGGCGTGCGGGTCGTCGCCGACCATGAGGATGGTGCTGGGGGCGAGGCGGAGGGCGTCGCAGGCCGTTCGGAAGAGGCGGGGGTGGGGTTTCTGCACGCCGTGCTCGTATGACAGGACGTACGCGTCGACGTCGGCGTCCAGGCCGTGCGCGCGGAACACCGGGCGCAGGTCCCAGCCGATGTTGCTGACCACGGCGGTGCGAATACCTCGGTGCCGCAACGCGGCCAGTACGTAGGCGGCGTCCTGGTACGGATGCCAGGCGGCGGGTTCCATGTGGCGCGCGTACAGCGCCTCGTACAACTCGGGCCGGGGCAGCTGGACTTCGCGGGCCAGTCCCGTGTACGCGGCGCGGTGCAGTTCCGCGCTTTCGTCGCGTCTGGCCCAGGCGTCGGCCAGGTGCGCGGGTACGGCGCGCGGGGCGGCGCCGCCCGGCATCGCGCCCGCTTCGTCCAGCAGTTGTACGAGCCGTGCCGACTCCTCCTCGTCGACGTGGGTTCCGGTGTCGCGCAGGGCGGCGCGGAGCCAGGACTGGGTGGGCTCGGCGTGGAAAAGAGTTCCGGAGAAATCGAACAGGACGCCTTTGACAGTCATGCCGCCAAGTCTCCCCCGGACCGCCGCGCACCCGTCACGCCCCCGCCGACCCCCTTCGCGCCTTGGCCTCGCGCTGAGGCACGACCGTATAGACCGTATGGACGGGGTCGTCCGCCGATGCGATGCCCGCGGCCAAGACGCCGAGGCGGGTGCGGGCGGAACCGGCGAGCAGGGCGCGCCCGCCCGCGATCGCCGCAGGGCGGCTCTTCCCGCCCGCCAGGGCCGCCGTCGCCGCCCCGGCTCCGACGGGCCCCCGGGCGCAGTGCGGAGTCTCTGCCGTCCGACTCAGCCGGCCACCGGCTCGTCGGGGTGCTGGAAGGCGAACAGCCCCGTGGCCGTCAGCTGGTCGAAGCAGTCGAGGAGCTGTTCCGGGCGGTCGGTCACGGCGATGGCGGCGGTGAGGTAGTTGGTGCTGCCGCGCTCCGGGGAGAGGCGGGCGCCGACACCGTGCGGGAGGACGGCCTCGCGGACGCCGGGGATCGCGAGCACCTCGGAGGCGGACGGCACGCGGGAGAGGACGACGGGGTGGTCGGGGGGCTGCGGTATCAGGCGGCCGGCGTAGCGGTGCGGTGCGGGGGCGGCGGGCAGGTCCCCGCCCGTCGCCACGGCCGCGGTGGCCGCCACATAGTCGTAACCGGCGCTGTGGTGCAGCATTTCGACCGCGCCGCCGCCGATGCGGCAGTTCACCTCGATCACCATCGGGCCCTCGGCGGTGAGCTTGAACTCGGTGTGGACCGCGGAGTCGGTCAAGCCGAGGGCCTCGACGGCGGCCGTCGCGCACGCCTCGATCTCGCGGAGGCGGTCGGACGGCAGCACCGAGGGGAGCATGCCGCCGTTCTCGCGGAAGGGCGGCGACAGCGGGAACTTGTCGGTCACCGCGAGATGCGTGGTGCGCCCGCGCCGCACGATGGACTCGACGCTGACGTGGTCGCCGTACCGCGCGTCCGCGTACCACTTCGAGCCGATCAGCCGCTGCTCCAGGATGAACAGGGGCCGCGCGCCGCCGCGCGGGTCGTTGACGAACGCGTGGCACGCCTGCGCCCAGATCTCGTCCAGGTCGTCGTCCGCGTCCACCGCGTGGGTGGCCATGCTGCCGGCCCCGACGACGGGCTTCAGCACCGCGGGCAGCCCGACCGCGTGCCGGGCCTCGTGGAACTCCCGCGCCGTGCGCACCTCGGCGAACCGGGGTACGGGCACGCCTGCCGCCCGGAGCGCGGCCCGCTGCCGCGTCTTGTTGCGCAGGGCGGGCAGCGACGCGTGCGGGTTGCCCGGCAGGCCGAGTTCCGCGGCGGCGGTGTGCGCCTCGACCACCGGGATCTCGCTGAACGCCGCGATGCCGTCCGCCGAGTGCCGCTTCGCGTACTCCACCGTGTAGGCGGTGAGGTCCGCGTCGGCGGGCACGCGGACGTTCGCGCACCAGGAGTCGAAAGTACGTGTACGTCGTTCGTCGGCGGCGGGGTTGGGGCCGGGGCGCCATAGGACGTGCACGTCGTATGCGGGGCAGAGCCGGGGCAGGTACCACTCGGGCGTGGGACC
>NZ_JBHVHQ010000070.1:0-18237 GCF_042800135.1 Streptomyces sp. NPDC057654
GTCGGGGACGCCGCCATCGCCGGCGCCCGGCTCGCCGGGGCCGCCCGCATCATCGCCGTCGACATCGACGACCGGAAGCTGGAGACCGCGAAGTCGATGGGCGCCACCCACGCCGTCAACTCGAAGTCCGGCGACCCCGTCGCCGCCATCCGCGAGCTGACCGGCGGCTTCGGCGCGGACGTCGTCATCGACGCGGTCGGCCGCCCCGAGACGTACGAGCAGGCCTTCTACGCCCGCGACCTCGCCGGCACCGTCGTCCTGGTCGGCGTCCCGACGCCCGAGATGAAGCTGGAACTGCCGCTGCTCGACGTCTTCGGGCGCGGCGGCGCGCTCAAGTCCTCCTGGTACGGCGACTGCCTGCCCTCCCGCGACTTCCCGATGCTCGTCGACCTGCACCAGCAGGGGCGGCTCGACCTCGGCGCGTTCGTCACGGAGACCATCGGCATCGACGACGTGGAGAAGGCGTTCGAGCGGATGCACCAGGGCGATGTGCTGCGCTCGGTGGTGGTCTTCTGATGGCGGCCGATCCCAAGGCCCGCGCCGAGGCCACCTCCGAGAGCGGCCCCCGCGTCCGCGTCGACCATCTCGTCACCTCCGGCACGTTCTCGCTCGACGGCGGCACCTGGGACGTCGACAACAACGTGTGGATCATCGGCGACGACCACGAGGCGATCGTCATCGACGCCGCCCACGACGCCGACGCCATCGCCGACGCGCTCGGCGGCCGTACGCTCCGCGCGATCGTCTGCACCCACGCGCACAACGACCATATCGACGCGGCCCCCGCCCTCGCGGACCGCACCGGCGCGCCGATCCTGCTGCACGCCGACGATCTGCCGCTGTGGCAGCAGACCCACCCGGACCGCTCCCCGGACGGCTGGCTCACGGACGGCCAGACCCTGACCGTCGCGGGCGTCGGGCTGACCGTGCTGCACACGCCCGGCCACGCGCCCGGCGCGGTCTGCCTGTACGCGCCCGCGCTGAGCGCCGTCTTCACCGGCGACACGCTGTTCAACGGCGGGCCGGGGGCCACCGGCCGGTCCTTCTCCAGTTTCCCGACGATCGTCGAGTCGATCCGGGAGCGGCTGCTGACGCTGCCCGCGGAGACCGTCGTCCGTACGGGGCACGGCGAGGCGACCTCGGTCGGCGCCGAGGCCCCGCACCTGGCGGAGTGGGTGGCGCGGGGGCACTGACCCCGGGAGCGGGGCGGTGCTCTGCGCCGCCCCGCACAGAGCACCGCTCAGGTCGTGGACGCCCGTTCCAGGATGCGGGCGGCCACCGCCGGGGAGTCGACCAGCGGATGCAGGGCCAGGGCCCGCAGCGCCGCGTCCCGGTCCTTGTACACCGCCGCCTCGATCGACGCCCGTTCCACGGCCTTGAGCTGGAGCATCAGCCCGAGCTGGTCCTCCCGCAGCGGCGCGCACGGCAGCGGGCGCGCCCCGTCCTCGCCCACCTCGCACACCGTCTCGATGACCGCGTCGGGCGCCAGCTGCGGAACGGTCGTGCCGTTGGGGACATTGAGAATGAGACGCGCGTGCTCGTTCCGCGAGATCGCCCGCATCAGCGCCAGCGCCACCTGGTCGTAGCCGCCGCCGTCGAGGTCGCAGGAGTCGCGCTCCCAACCCCCGCTCGCCGCCCGGCTCTCGGACATATACGTCTCCTCGCGCTGGAGCCGCGTCCGCTCCCACAGTTCGTACGCCTGCTCCGGCCGCCGGTCCGCGGCCTCCGCGAAGAACGCGCCCTGCTGCCCGTCCAGGAACTCGCCGCGGGTCTTGACCGACTCGGTCACCGAGCGCAGCGTCTCGCGGCGGAAGTAGTAGTAGTGCAGATACTCGTTGGGCAGCGCGCCGAGTGCCTGGAGCCACTCGGCCCCGAACAGCTTGCCCTCCTCGAACGCGCCCAGCGCGGCGGAGTCGGCGAGCAGGTCCGGCAGCAGGTCGCGGCCCTCGAACCGCAGGGACCGCAGCCAGCCGAGGTGGTTGAGGCCCACATAGTCGTAGCTGACCGCGTTCGGGTCCACGCCGAGCGCGCGGGACGCCCGCCGCACCAGGCCGACCGGCGAGTCGCAGATGCCGATGACCCGCTCGCCCAGCACGGCCGTCATGGCCTCGGTGACCATGCCCGCCGGGTTGGTGAAGTTGATCAGCCACGCGTCGGGGGCCACGGCCGCGGCCCGTTCCGCGATCTCCAGGGCGACCAGGATCGTCCGCAGCCCGTACAGCACACCGCCCGCGCCCACGGTCTCCTGGCCCAACACGCCCTCGGAGAGCGGGATCCGCTCGTCCCGCACCCGGCCCGCGGTGCCGCCCACCCGGATCGCCGAGAAGATGAAGTCCGTGCCGCGCAGCGCGTCGTCGAGCGTGTCGGCGAGGCGCACGACGGGCGCGCCGGGCACGCCCGCGGACTGCGCCGCCAGTACGGACTCGATGACGCGCAGCCGCTCGGAATCCGTGTCGTACAGCACCAGTTCGGTGCAGCGGCCGGGCGCGTCGCGCCGAGCGTCGTCCAGCAAGGCCCGGTGTACGAGCGGCACGCGGAAACCGCCACCGCCCAGAATCGTCAACCTCATGCCCGGAACGTACCGCAGCATCGGGCACACTGTCCGAACCCGCGTAGCAGCGACCAGGCGAGGTCACGGGCCGGACCACGGGCAGGACGTGGATCCGGACGGGGCCGGACGGCGATCCGGACCGAGGGAGAGGGCGCCGCCGGGGCGCGGGTAGGACAGCAGACAAGGCAGCGGACAGGACCGCAGACGTGACCGACGGCGCGCACCATCGCGGAAGCCCGGCGGCACGACACGACGAGACGCACTGAGCGTCGGGGAGCGCACCGTGACATTTGGCGACGGAGACCGGCCGGCGAGCGGCGCGCGGCACCATGAGGCGGGCGGGCCCGCGGCGCGGGCCGGGTGCCATCCGGTTCTCGACCCGCTGGCGGAGGTCCGCTCCGACCGCGACCCCGCGACCGACGTGTATCTCACCGGCACCGTCTTCCTCGACATCATCTTCACCGGTCTGGACTCCGCCCCCGTGCGCGGCACCGAGTCCTGGGCGCGCGGCATGGGCTCCAGCCCCGGCGGCGTCGCCAATATGGCGACCGCCCTGGCCCGGCTCGGGCTGCGGACGTCGCTGGCCGCCGCGTTCGGCGACGACATGTACGGCGAGTACTGCTGGGACGCGCTCTCCCGGGGCGAGGGCATCGACCTGGAGCCGTCGCGCACGGTCCCGGGCTGGCACTCCCCGGTGACCGTCTCCATGGCGTACGAGGGCGAGCGGACCATGGTCTCCCACGGCCACGAGGCCCCGCCGCCGGACGAGCCCGCGCCCGTCTGCCCGCCGCCCGCCCGCGCCTGCGTCAGCCTGCTGGAGCCCGGCAAGCGCGAGGAGTGGCTGGCGCACGCGGCGCGCCGGGGGAGCCGGATCTTCGCGGACGTCGGCTGGGACGACAGTGGCCGTTGGGACCCGGACGATCTCGCCGACCTCCAGCACTGCGAGGCGTTCCTCCCCAACGCCGAGGAGGCCATGCGCTACACCCGCACCGACTGCCCGCGCGCCGCCGCCCGCGCGCTCGCCGACAAGGTGCCGCTGGCCGTCGTCACGCTCGGCTCGGAGGGCGCGTACGCGGCGGACGGCCGTACGGGCGAGACCGCCGAGGTCCCGGCCATCGCCGTGGAGGCGCTGGACCCGACCGGCGCCGGGGACGTGTTCGTCGCGGGCTTCGTCACCGGGACGCTCGCCGACTGGCCGCTCGCGGACCGGCTCGCCTTCGCGGGGCTGACCGCCGCCCTGTCCGTACAGGAATTCGGCGGCTCGCTGTCCGCGCCGGGGTGGGTGGAGATCGCCGCGTGGTGGCAGCACGTGAAGTCGTACGACGACCAGGACCCGGCGGCGCTGCGCCGCTATGCCTTCCTGGACGGGATACTGCCGGCTGCGGCGCGGCCCTGGCCGCTGGTGCGGGCGGTGCCGACGATCGGGTTCCGCAGGCAGTGAGGGGGCGGGGGCAGTGAGGGGGCGGGGGCAGTGAGGCGGCGCGGGCAGTGAGGGGGCGCGGGCGGTGAGGCCGTACGGGGCCCGGCGGCGGCTGCGCCCGGCCCCCGGCGGCAGGCGCATAAAACACCTCGGCCTTGTCAGTGCACCGTCGTACCCTTGGTATCCCAAGGCTGTCGAGCACAGAAAGAGGGATGAGCAGGCCAGAGAGCCGGCCCATGACTCAGACACCGACGCAACAGCAGGCGAGCGCCCACTTCACCGTTCCGGCCAAGCACCCCATGGTCACGGTCCTGGGCTCCGGGGACTCGCTCCTGCGCGTGATCGAGAAGGCGTTCCCGTCCACGGACATTCATGTACGGGGCAATGAAGTAAGCGCTACCGGGGACCCGAAGGAAGTCGCCCTCGTACAGCGCGTCTTCGACGAGATGATGCTGGTGCTCCGCACCGGTCAGCCGATGACGGAGGACGCAGTGGAACGGTCGATCGCCATGCTCCAGGAGAGTGCGAACGGGGAGGGGCCCGCGGAGACCCCGGCGGAGGTCCTCAGCCAGAACATCCTCTCCAGCCGCGGCCGCACGATCCGCCCCAAGACGCTCAACCAGAAGCGCTATGTCGACGCCATCGACAAGCACACCGTCGTCTTCGGCATCGGCCCCGCGGGCACCGGCAAGACCTATCTGGCCATGGCCAAGGCCGTGCAGGCTCTCCAGTCCAAGCAGGTCAACCGGATCATCCTGACCCGCCCGGCCGTCGAGGCGGGGGAGCGGCTCGGCTTCCTGCCCGGCACGCTCTACGAGAAGATCGACCCGTATCTGCGCCCGCTCTACGACGCGCTGCACGACATGCTCGACCCGGACTCGATCCCGCGCCTGATGGCGGCGGGCACGATCGAGGTCGCACCGCTGGCATACATGCGCGGCCGGACCCTCAATGACGCGTTCATCATCCTGGACGAGGCGCAGAACACCAGCGCCGAGCAGATGAAGATGTTCCTCACCCGGCTCGGCTTCGACTCCAAGATCGTGATCACCGGCGACATCACCCAGATCGACCTGCCGAACGGCACGAAGAGCGGACTGCGCCAGGTCCAGGAGATCCTGGACGGCGTCGAGGACGTGCATTTCTCGCGCCTCACCAGCACCGACGTGGTCCGCCACAAGCTGGTGGGCCGTATCGTCGACGCGTACGAGCAGTACGACAGCCGAAACGGCCTGTGACACCAGCAGCAGTCTGTGACATCCGCAGCGGCCTGTGACACCCGACGAAGGTAAAAACTGAGCACCATGGCGATCGACGTCAACAACGAATCCGGTACGGACATCGACGAGCAGGCGGTGCTGGACGTCGCCCGCTACGCCCTGGCCCGGATGCGTATCCACCCGCTCTCCGAGCTCTCGGTCATCGTCGTCGACGCCGACGCCATGGAGCAGCTGCACATCCAGTGGATGGACCTGCCCGGTCCCACCGATGTCATGTCCTTCCCGATGGACGAGCTGCGGCCGCCCGCCAAGGACGAGGAGGAGCCGCCGCAGGGGCTGCTCGGCGACATCGTGCTCTGCCCGGAGGTCGCCAAGCGGCAGGGCGAGGAGGCGCCGACCGGACACTCCATGGACGAGGAGCTCCAGCTTCTGACCGTGCACGGAGTCCTCCACCTGCTCGGCTACGACCACGAGGAGCCGGAGGAGAAGACCGAGATGTTCGGTCTCCAGGCCGCGATCATCGACGGCTGGCGCGGTGAGCGCGGCATCGAAGGGCCCTCCCCGGCCCCCACGTTCACGTGACCGCTCAACTGCTGGCCGTCGCGGTCCTGCTGGTCGTCGTCGCCTGGCTCGCCGCCTGCGCGGAGGCCGGCCTGGCCCGTACGACGCGGTTCCGCGCCGAGGAGGCCGTACGGTCCGGGCGGCGCGGCAGCGCGAAGCTGATGGCCGTCGCCGCCGACCCCACCCGCTATCTCAACGTGGCGCTGCTGGTGCGCGTCGCCTGCGAGATGGCGTCCGGGGTGCTCGTCACCTACGTGTTCCTGGGCGAGTTCGACCGCACCTGGGAGGCGCTCGTCCTGGCCATGGCCGTCATGGTCCTCGTCTCGTACGTCGCCGTCGGCGTCTCCCCGCGCACCATCGGCCGCCAGCACCCGGTGAACACCGCGACCGCCGCCGCGTACGTCCTGCTGCCGCTCGCCCGCGTCATGGGCCCCATCCCGCAGCTCCTCATCCTCCTCGGCAACGCGCTCACCCCCGGCAAGGGGTTCCGCAAGGGCCCGTTCGCCTCCGAGGCCGAACTGCGGGCCATGGTCGACCTCGCGGAGAAGGAGTCGCTCATCGAGGACGACGAGCGCCGCATGGTGCACTCCGTCTTCGAGCTCGGCGACACGCTGGTGCGCGAGGTGATGGTGCCGCGCACCGACCTCGTCGTCATCGAGCGCGGCAAGACCATCCGGCAGGCGCTGACGCTGGCGCTGCGCAGCGGGTTCTCGCGCATACCGGTCACCGGTGAGAGCGAGGACGACATCGTCGGCGTCGTCTATCTCAAGGATCTCGCCCGCAAGACGCACATCAGCCGGGACGCGGAGTCGGAGCTGGTCTCGACGGCGATGCGGCCGGCGGTCTTCGTGCCCGACACCAAGAACGCGGGCGATCTGCTGCGCGAGATGCAGGTGCAGCGCAACCACTGCGCCGTCGTCATCGACGAGTACGGCGGCACGGCGGGCATCGTCACGATCGAGGACATCCTGGAGGAGATCGTCGGCGAGATCACCGACGAGTACGACCGTGAACTGCCGCCGGTCGAGGACCTCGGCGACGGTACGTACCGGGTGACGGCCCGCCTCGACATCGGCGACCTCGGCGAGCTGTACGGCCTGGAGCTGGACGACGAGGACGTGGAGACGGTCGGCGGGCTGCTGGCCAAGTCGCTGGGGCGGGTCCCGATCGCGGGGGCCACGGCGGAGGTGGACCTCACGGAGGACGCCACCGATCCGGGGCTGCGCGCCCTGCGGCTGACGGCCGAGTCCCCGGCCGGCCGTCGCAACCGCATCGTCACGGTGCTGGTCGAGCCGGTCCGTACGCTCCATGTGCGGGAAGCGGAGCCGGGGGCCTGACGGTCCGGGGCCAGTGGTCCGGGATCGGGGGCCGGGCCCGTCGCGTACGCAACTATGCTCGCCGTATGACGGACAACACGCCCTTGGACCCCGAGGACCTCAAGCTCATCACGCTGGCCCGCGCCACCCGCGCCCGCAACGCGGTGCCCGAGGGCGCGGCCGTGCGCGACGAGACGGGCCGTACGTACGTGGCCGGGACCGTCGCCCTCGACTCGCTCGCGCTGAGCGCCCTGCAAACCGCTGTCGCGATGGCCGTCGCCAGCGGCGCGACGTCACTGGAGGCCGCGGCCGTGGTCACCGCCGCCGACGCCGTGTCCGACGCGGACCGCGCGGCCGTACGGGACCTCGGCGGGGCCGAGACGCCGGTCGTGCTCGCGAGCCCGGACGGCACGCCGCGGCGGACGGTGACGGCTGGATGAGCGCCGTGGGTTCGACGCCGAAGGGCACATGGTCGCTGGTGGCGGGCTGGGGGCTGATCGTCGGCGGCACGATCCTGACCGTGAGCGTCTTCGTCGACTTCGCACTCGGCGACGGCTTCGCCTGGTGGACGCTGGCCTGGATGTTCGTGCTGTGCCCCGAGGGCGTGCGGTACCTGGACGCCGAGCGCGGCTCCGGACGGATCGCCGCGCGGATCCAGGCGCTGCTGCCGTGGCGGCTCGGGGCAGCCGCTCTGCTGCTGTGGGCCGGGCTGATCACGGACTGGGCACGCGGTCACGGCACCGACTGGCTGGTCCTCGTCGCCGCCGTCCTGGTCCTGGCGTCCGTGGCCGTCACGGCCTTCGCGTCCGTCACGGCCCGCGCCGAGCGCCGCAGGGCGCGCACCGAGGGCGCGGACGCGCTCGGCTGACAGCGACCGCCCCCAGCCGCTCCCGTACGCGCCGGTCCCGCCCGCCCCGGCAGCCGCTCCCCGTACGCGCCGGCCCCGCCCTCCCCGCCGCGCTGGTCGGCGGCGGTCGGGGGATCGGGGAGAATATCCCCTATGGATAACGCCTCATCCCCGACCCAGGCCCCCCATCGCGCGGGCTTCGCGTGCTTCGTCGGCCGCCCCAACGCGGGCAAGTCGACCCTGACCAACGCACTGGTGGGGACGAAGGTCGCGATCACCTCCAGCCGTCCGCAGACCACCCGGCACACCGTCCGCGGCATCGTGCACCGGCCCGACGCCCAGCTCGTCCTCGTGGACACGCCCGGTCTGCACAAGCCGCGCACGCTGCTCGGCGAGCGGCTCAACGACGTCGTGCGGACCACGTGGGCCGAGGTCGACGTGATCGGGTTCTGCCTGCCCGCCGACCAGAAGCTCGGGCCCGGCGACCGGTTCATCGCCGCCGAGCTGGCCAAGATCAAGAAGACCCCGAAGGTCGCGATCGTCACCAAGACCGACCTCGTGGAGTCCAAGGCGCTCGCCGAGCAGCTGCTCGCCGTGGACAAGCTCGGCCAGGAGCTGGGCATCGAGTGGGCGGAGATCATCCCGGTGTCGGCGGTGGGCGACAAGCAGGTGTCGCTCCTGTCCGACCTGCTCGTTCCGCTGCTGCCGGAGAGCCCGCCGCTCTACCCGGAGGGCGACCTCACCGACGAGCCCGAGCAGGTCATGGTCGCCGAGCTGATCAGGGAGGCCGCGCTGGAGGGCGTACGGGACGAACTGCCGCACTCCATCGCCGTCGTGGTCGAGGAGATGATCCCGCGCGAGGGCCGCCCCGAGAACAAGCCGCTGCTCGACATCCACGCCAATGTCTACATCGAGCGGCCCAGCCAGAAGGGCATCATCATCGGCCCCAAGGGCGCCCGCCTCAAGGACGTCGGCATGCGGTCGCGCAAGCACATCGAGGCGCTGCTCGGCACCCCGGTCTTCCTCGACCTGCATGTGAAGGTGGCCAAGGACTGGCAGCGGGACCCGAAGCAGCTGCGCAAGCTCGGCTTCTGAGCCCCGGAATTGACCGGAGGCTCACGCGAGGGCCCGGCCCGGGGTCCTCAGTCCACCCCGCGGATGCGGTGCACCCCCGCCGCGCCCGCCAGCACCACCGCCGCCGCCAGGACGTACAGCACCCGGTAGCCGCCGAGATGCGTGACGACCGGCGCGGCCAGGGCGGGGGCGAGGACCTGGGGCAGCGAGTTGGCGATGTTGACCACGCCGAGGTCCTTGCCGCGGTCCGCGGCGGTCGGCAGCACATCCGTGATCAGCGCGAAGTCGACGGACGTGAACACCCCGAAGCCGACGCCCAGCACCGCCGCCGCGACCAGCGCGCCGGTCCAGGTCTGCCAGCAGGCCAGCAGCAGCGCGGACCCGGCGATGAGGACTCCGGCCCAGGTCACGTACGGCTTGCGGCGGTCCGTACGGTCGGAGCGGACGCCCGCGGCGACGACCGTGGCGAGCAGCGCCGCGCTGTTGACGGCGGTGAGGATCAGCACGCCGTCCTCGGCGTCGCCCGCGTAGCGCACGACGTCCCGCAGGAAGTACAGGAGATACAGCAGGGCGATCGAGTTGCCCAGGTTGATCAGGAAGCGGGTCAGCCACGCCCACGCCAGGTCCGGATGGGCGCGCGGGCTCAGCCGGAAGCCGGCGGCGAACGCCCGTAGCCGGAAGGGCGGGCGCAGCTCGCGGGGGAGCACGACGTCGCGGGGGCGCAGCAGATACGGGAGGGCGCCGAGGACCGTGAAGGCCGCGCAGGCCAGATAGCCGGCCGAGTCGCCGCCCGCGGCCGTGGCCAGCCCCGTCCCGGCCAGGACGCCCAGGATCTGCGCGGCGCCCAGCCAGCCGCCGACCGTGCCGCGCTGCCGGTGCGGCACCCGGTCCGGGACGGCGGCGGTGAGCGCGGCGAACGCGGCGTTCAGGGCGAGCTGGACCAGGCACCAGCCCGCGATCATGACGGTGAGCGTCGTGGCGGAGGCGAGCACGGCGAGCCCGGCGGCCCCGCCGAGCACGCCGACGGCGACCCAGGGCGTGCGGCGGCCGTAGCGCGAGGCCGTACGGTCGGAGAGCGCCCCGAAGAGCGGGTTGGCGACGAGGGAGACGGCCGCGCCGGAGCCGGTCACCCAGGCGAGGGCCGCCGCCTTGTGGCCGGGGGCGACCTCGGCGGCCTGGAGGGCCAGCAGCACCTGGAGGGGTCCGAACCAGCCCGCCCAGACCGCGCCGTTGGCGAGCGAGAGCGAGGCGGTCCAGCCGCGCCCGACCTCGCTCGTGGGCGCGGCGAGCGCGTCCGTCAACGCTCCGCCCGAGCGTGCGCCCGTATCGTGTTCCGCAGCCAGTGGTACGAGTCCTTGGGGGTGCGGGTCTGGGTGGCGTAGTCGATGTGGACGAGGCCGAAGCGCTGCTCGTACCCGGCGGCCCACTCGAAGTTGTCCATCAGGGACCAGACGAAGTACCCCCGGACGTCGACGCCCGCCTCCATCGCCCGGTGCAGCGCCCGCAGATGGCCGTCCAGGAAGTCGATACGGGCCTGGTCGGCGATGCCGTCGTACGCGCAGCCGTTCTCGGTGATGTACACGGGCGGCAGCCGGTCGCCGTAGCGGTCGCGGTAGCCGGTCAGCAGTTCGGTGAGCCCTTCGGGGACGACGGGCCAGCCGAAGCCGGTGCGTGGACGGCCCTCGATCTCCTTGAGCGAGAAGGGGAGTTCGGCGGGGAGCGCGATGCCCGCGTAGTCGCTGCCGTCCTCGGCCGCCGGGTCGGGCGCGCCGACGAGGGTGGGCTGGTAGTAGTTGACGCCGTACCAGTCCAGCGGCTCCGCGATGGTCTTGAGGTCCTCCTCGACGGGGCCGGGCATGGCGTCGGCGATGCCCTCGTCGGGATACCGGCCGAGCAGGACCGGCTCGGCGAACAGCCGGTTCAGGAGCAGGTCGTAGAGGTCCGCGGCCTCGCGGTCGGCGGTGTCGTCGGAGGCCGCCCAGGTGGGCCCGTGCGAGTTGGCGATTCCGATGGAACGGGCCCCGCGCGCCCGCAGCGCCTGCACGGCCAGCCCGTGCCCGAGCAGCTGGTGGTGGGCGGCGGGCAGCGCGTCGAAGAGCAGCTGCCTGCCGGGGGCGTGCTCGCCCAGCCCGTAGCCGAGCAGGGTGAGTTCGGCGGGCTCGTTGATGGTGATCCACATGTCGACGCGGTCCCCGAGCCGCTCGGCGACGGTGTCCGCGTACGCGGCGAAGCGGTGCGCGGTGTCCCGTACGAGCCAGCCGCCGCGCTCCTCCAGGGCCTGCGGCGTGTCCCAGTGGAAGAGGGTCGGCACGGGCCGTACGCCCGCCGCGAGCAGCTCGTCGACGAGCCGGTCGTAGAAGTCGAGACCGGCCTTGTTGACGGGGCCGCGGCCGTCGGGGTGCACGCGGGACCAGGAGAGCGAGAAGCGGTACGCGCCGACGCCGAGCCCGGCCAGCAGGGCGACGTCCTCGCGGTGGCGGTGGTAGTGGTCGCAGGCGACCGACGCGTCCTTGCCGTCCTTGATCCGGCCGGCCTCGGCGGCGAAGACGTCCCAGGCGGAGGGCGTGCGGCCGTCCTCGCGCAGCGCGCCCTCGATCTGGTGCGCGGAGGTGGAGACGCCCCACAGGAAGTCCCGCGGGAGGTCCGGAAGCGGCCGTGGAGAAGATGCTGACACCGGTGTTGCCCCCTGCCGATCGGAGAGCGCGATCGTCTGGGGCGCGGGGAGAGGTGTCAAGAGGTGAGGATGGTTCTTCTTTCCGGCCGCTCCGGTGCGGCGCCGGCTGCACGCCGTCAAGCGCGTCTGCTACGCGCTCACCTACGCGCCTTGCTATGCGCCTACCTACGCGCCTACCTACGCGCCTTCCTTCAACACGCGCTGGATGAGCTCCCGTTGGTGCTCGGTGAGGTGCGGGTCCGAGCAGTGGGCCGTGCGGCCGTCGACGGTGATCTCGTAGTGGAAACCGTCCGGCACGCCGCGCGGGGGTCCGCTGGAGCACCCGCTCAGGGCCTGGTGGGCCAGGGCTTTCAGATGATCCGCGTCGGGCCGCCCTGTGGTGTCCAGCTCGGCCCGGCGCTCGATGCCGGCGAATCCGCCGGTTCGGGTGATGGCAATCCGCATGGGGCCATCCTGTCCCGGATCGTCCGTCACTACGAGGTGGGGACCCCGACCTGGGACCACGCCTTCAGGACGGTCTGCGTCTCGTCGCCCTCGCCGAAGAGGGTACGGGCGCTCGCCACGGTCAGCCGGGCGAAGTCCGCGAACTGGGCGTCGGTGGACAGCTCCCCGCCGGTCAGCGTGGCGTACCAGATCTTGCCCGCCTTCTCCCAGGCGTTGCCGCCGAGCTCGGTGGCCAGCAGGTAGAAGGCGTGGTTGGGGATGCCGGAGTTGATGTGCACGCCGCCGTTGTCCCGCGAGGTGTTGACGTAGTCGTCCATCGTCGCGGGCTGCGGGTCCTTGCCGAGCTTGTCGTCGTCGTACGCCGTGCCCGGGGCCTTCATGGAGCGCAGCGCCTCGCCCTGCACGTCCGGGCCGAGCAGCCCAGCGCCGATGAGCCAGTCGGCCTGGGCGGCGGACTGCCCGAGCGCGTACTGCTTGATCAGCGAGCCGAAGACATCCGAGACGGACTCGTTGAGCGCCCCGGACTGGGCCCAGTACTCCAGGTTCGCGGTGTGCTGGGTGACGCCGTGGGTCAGCTCGTGGCCGATGACGTCCACGGGGATGGTGAAGTCGAGGAACAGGTCCCCGTCGCCGTCGCCGAAGACCATCCGGCTGCCGTCCCAGAAGGCGTTGTCGTACTTGTCGCCGTAGTGGACGGTGGCGTTCAGCGGCAGCCCGGAGTCGTCGATGGAGTGCCGGCCGTAGACCTTCAGGTACAGCTCGAAGGTCGCGCCGAGCCCCGCGTGGGCGCGGTTGACGGTGGCGTCCTTGGAGGGCTTGTCGGTCTCGGCGTGCACCTTCCGGCCGGGCAGCGTCTCCTGGTTCTTGGCGTCGTAGATGGTGCGCTGCGGCTTGTCGGAGGGGGCGCCCGTCGGGGCCGCCGCGGCGCGGACCGTGGTGATCCGGCGGCGGGTGCGCTGGAGGGCGTCGTGTTCGATGGTGCGCGCGGCCCGGTCGGCGCGCGTGGTGTCCTCGCCGCGGGCGAGCTTGTCGAGGACGTGTGGCGGCACGATGGTGCAGAAAACGGGATTGGTTGTGGCGTCCATGCGAGGAAATGTGGCACTGGGTCATCGCCTTGTCACTCCCTGGCGTCATGATTAGTGAAATCGAGTGGTTGGCCTCCTCTTGTCCGGCGGCGGGACGGGCGGCTGTGCTTCCGCCGTGGATTGCCCGGAGTCCGGCCGGGCCCGACCGGCGCCCGACTGGAGCCCCTCCGGGGCCTGACCGGCACCCGACCGGCACCCGATCCGGGCGGTCGTACGCCCCGTCGTACGCCCTGTCATACGCCCCGTCGTACGTCCCGGGATTTCGACCGGCGAATACTCCGTCCCGCATACTGATACAGGGCCGACGGTTTCCGGACTGCTCGGTTAGGGTGCTGAGCATCATGCGTTTCGGGCTGCTTCTCCTTAGCTGCCGCGGCGAGGGCCTGTAGTCGTAGGCCGACCCCCTCCCCGCGGAGTTCGGTGTTGCGGTGAATCCACCCGTCGGCCGTCCCAGAGGACCCACGAGGAGCCCTACGCAGATGTCTGTTTCCGACAACGCCATCGGCCGTCCCACGCCGATCACCGCCGCCACGGTCCAGCAGAAGCCGTCCGGCATGCCGGCGCACCGCTACGGCCAGTACGAGGCCGTCGAGATCCCCGACCGCACCTGGCCCGACAACCGCATCACGGCCGCGCCGCGGTGGCTCTCCACGGACCTGCGGGACGGCAACCAGGCGCTGATCGACCCGATGTCCCCGGCCCGCAAGCGGGAGATGTTCGACCTGCTGGTGCGCATGGGCTACAAGGAGATCGAGGTCGGCTTCCCCTCCTCGGGCGCCACGGACTTCGATTTCGTGCGCTCGATCATCGAGGAGGGCGCGATCCCGGAGGACGTCACCATCTCCGTGCTGACGCAGGCCCGCGAGGAGCTGATCGAGCGGACCGTGCAGTCGCTGCGCGGCGCGCACCGGGCCACCGTCCACCTGTACAACGCCACCGCCCCCACCTTCCGCCGGGTCGTCTTCCGGGGCTCCCGCGAGCAGGTCAAGCAGATCGCGGTGGACGGCACGCGGCTGGTCGTGGAGTACGCCGAGAAGATCCTGGGCGACGAGACGCGGTTCGGCTACCAGTACAGCCCGGAGATCTTCACGGACACCGAGCTGGACTTCGCGCTGGAGGTCTGCGAGGGCGTCATGGACGTCTGGCAGCCCGAGGACGGCCGCGAGATCATCCTGAACCTGCCGGCCACCGTGGAGCGCTCGACGCCCTCCACGCACGCCGACCGCTTCGAGTGGATGTCGCGCAACCTGACCCGCCGCGAGCACGTATGCCTGTCCGTACATCCGCACAACGACCGCGGTACCGCGGTCGCCGCCGCCGAACTGGCGATCATGGCCGGGGCGGACCGCATCGAGGGCTGCCTGTTCGGGCAGGGCGAGCGGACCGGCAATGTGGACCTGGTCACGCTGGGCATGAACCTCTTCTCGCAGGGCGTGGACCCGCAGATCGACTTCTCGCAGATCGACGAGGTCCGCCGCACCGCCGAGTACTGCAACCAGATGGAGATCCACCCGCGCCACCCGTACGCGGGCGATCTGGTCTACACCGCCTTCTCCGGCTCCCACCAGGACGCCATCAAGAAGGGCTTCGAGGCCCTGGAGGCGCAGGCCGCGGAGCAGGGCAAGAGCGTGGACGAGCTGGAGTGGGCGGTCCCGTACCTGCCCATCGACCCGAAGGACGTCGGCCGCTCGTACGAGGCCGTCATCCGCGTCAACTCGCAGTCCGGCAAGGGCGGCATCGCGTACGTCCTGAAGAACGACCACAAGCTGGACCTGCCGCGCCGGATGCAGATCGAGTTCTCCCGGATCATCCAGGGCAAGACCGACGCCGAGGGCGGCGAGGTCACCCCGGCCGCGATCTGGTCCACGTTCCAGGACGAGTACCTGCCCACCCCGGACAACAACCCGTGGGGCCGCATCACGCTGCGCGCCGCCCAGACGTCCACGACCAGCGAGGGCACGGACGCGCTGACGGTGGAGGCCGTGGTCGACGGCGCGGACACGGTGCTGACCGGCACCGGCAACGGCCCGATCTCCGCGTTCTTCGACGCGCTGGCCGGCGTCGGGGTCGACGCGCGGCTGCTGGACTACCAGGAGCACACGATGAGCGAGGGGGCCAGCGCCCAGGCGGCCTCGTACATCGAGTGCGCGATCGGCGGCCAGGTGCTGTGGGGCATGGGCATCGACCCCAACACGACGCGCGCCTCCCTGAAGGCTGTCGTCTCCGCGGTCAACCGGGCGTACCGCGGCTGACCTGCCCTTCGACGGACGTACGCGGCGACCGTCGCGCGCCCCGCACCCCGTCCCGCGCCCCCGTTCTCCGGGGTGCGGGACGGGGTGTTCGGTCCGTTGCCGTCCTCCGGGTGCGTACGAGGTGCTGACGCGGCATCATCGATGTGGCTAACATCACGTCAACGCGGCGACGGTGCCGTGGCGTTATGGAGGTGCGGCGTGATGTACACGCAAGACCGACACGAGCGGAACCGTTGTCTTGTCGGCGTACGCACCGTATGGCGCACCGTCGGCGACGGCGAGTTCTTCTGCGCCGAGTGCGGCGGGGACCGCAATTACCACCGCCGCACCGGCCGCCGCCGCCTCTTCGCCTTCGGCGTCCCGCTGCTGCCGCGCGGCCCGGTCGGCCCGGTCGTCGAGTGCACGGCCTGTCACTCGCGGTATTCGCTGGACGCCCTCGACCACCCCACCACCACCCGTTTCTCGGCGATGCTGCGCGACGCCGTGCACACCGTGGCGCTGGCCGTGCTCGCCGCGGGCGGCACGGAGGCCCGCGGCGTCCGTCAGGCCGCGGTCGGCACGGTGCGCGCCGCCGGGTACGCCGATTGCAGCGAGGAGCAGCTGCTCACGCTGATCGAGGCGCTCGCCGCCGATACGGGCCGGCTCCCCGGCGCGTATACGGACGGCCGCGACGGCTTCGACCCCTGCGGCACCGCGCTCGCCATCGAGCTGCACGAGTCCCTGGAGCCGCTCGCTCCGCACCTGGCGCCTGCGGGCCGGGAGTCGATCCTGCTCCAGGGCGCGCGGATCGCGCTGGCCGACGGCCCGTACCAGCCGGCGGAGCGGGAGGTGCTGGCCACGGTGGGGCGGGCGCTGCTGCTGCGGCCGGAGGACACGGACCGCTTGCTGGCGGCGGCCCGTACGCCGTCTTGACCGTCCATTCCCCTGTGACAGGGGCAGGAAGACGGTGTCGTCGCGCCGGGACCCGGTGTCCGGGGTCGGCATCGGCCGCATGCCCATGAGCACGTCACGGCAGGTCGCGGGTATCCCGGCGGGCGGCCTGTCAGGATTTTGATTCGGTGGTGACGGGCGCCGGGGCGGGTTGGCGGCGTGTGAGCTGGAGGATCTCGCGGACGCCCATGGTGAGGGCGAAGGTGGCGAACACGACACTGAGGACGTCGCTGTTGAGCACCAGCGCGAGGAGCGCTCCGGCGGCGGTGCCGGGGATGGCTCCGAGGCTGAGGTAGCTGCTGATGGACGGTGCGGCGGTGCCCTTGCGCAGGTGGACGACGGCTCCGACGACCGAATTGGGGACGAACAGCAGCAGGGATGTTCCGGCGGCGGTGTGCAGGTCGGCCCCGAAGAGCACGACGAGCGCGGGGACGGCGAGCAGTCCGCCGCCGAGACCGAGGGCCGCGGCCCAGGCGCCGATGACGATGCCGACGAGCACGGTGACCGGGACGACGAACCAGAGGCTGGCCAACAGCGCGGGAGAGACGGCGGCGTGACCGCCGAGGGGGTCGAAGCCGGCGACGTCGAGATAGAGCTTGGCGGCGGTGAGGAGGACCACGGCGATGAACAGCAGCCGCAGGACGCGGTCGGGCAGGCGGGAGACGATGTCGGTGCCGAAGAACCCGCCGATGATGCCGCCGATGGTCATTCCGATTCCGGCGCGGAGATCGACCGCACCGTCGGCGAGGGCGTAGACCGCGGCTCCGACGACGCAGACAGCGATGTTGGCGGTGGTCGCGGTGCCGTGCACCACTGCGCGGGGCAGGCGGGCGAAGCGGTCGAGGGCGGGCACGAAGAAGACGCCGCTGCCGCCGCCGAACAGTCCGCTGACCACGCCGCCGCCGACTCCGATACTCAGCGCGCCCGCGGCTCCCAAGGGGCTGTCAGTGGTGTGTTCGCTGCGTGAGCCCATGTGGTTCCATCCTTCTCGTCGTCGGTCGTGTGAGGGCTTGTCGCGGCTCTCGTACGACCCGGTCGCACAGGCGAAAAGGACCCCTCAGGTCCGTTGCGCGCGGTCACGGTTTCGTCTCCTGGCGGGCGCCGAAGCGGCGGCAGAGGGGGCCGGTGACGCCGGGCTCGGCGGCGGGCCGAGCATCGGCCCAACGGTCGCGTAACCAGCACTCGCGTTGTAGAGGTTACATCAGTGGTAACCGTGACGCGGCGTGGATCGGTTACTGCCGTAGACTGAGGGGTATGACCGCAGTGCCCCATGTACCCACTGACTGGCTGGTGGAGCTGGTGAACGGGTACGGCAGCCGTCCCCGGGCAGCCGCAGCCAGGACCGACGAGCCGTATCCCGGCCTCGGCTGTCTGGCCGATCTCCCCGAAGCGAGCGCTCTCGGAGAAGGGCAGCTGATCGGCGTCGCCGACCGCCTGTGGCCCCTCTTCGCCTCGGCAGGCCCGCCGGAGAGGACGGCGGTCATCAACGACCTCCTGGTCCGCTCCCGGCTCACGCCATACCTCGATCATGAGGCCCGGACCTGCTGGTCGACATCGCTGAACGCGCCCGACAAGCTGGTGACGGCCGGCTGCGTCACGACCCTGATGGAAGTCGTCGCTCAGGGCGGCTGGCGTCGTCTCGGGACCTGTGAGGGCGAGGACTGTCTCGACGCCCATCTCGCCCTGCCCGGACGCAGCCGCCGTTACTGCTCGACCACTTGCCTCAACCGCGCTCGCATCCGCTCCTACCGTGCGCGCCGACGCTGAGACCCGTCGTTTGCGGCCGAAGACCGACCCTGACCGGCCCTGAGGCTGGTGAACTCGCGCGTTCAACTGTCACCAGTTCGCCGAGGGGGCCACTGG
>NZ_JBHVHQ010000071.1:0-18114 GCF_042800135.1 Streptomyces sp. NPDC057654
GGAGACGGCCGCGCCGAACAGGCGCTCGGCCATCACCTCGTCGAAGGGGTGGTCGCGCATGAGGAGCTGGATCTCGCGGTCCCAGACCTCGGGCTTCACGTAGTCCCGCGGGTCGCGGACGCGGGTCTCGACTGCTGTCGCCATGCTGTCCTCCGGGTGTCGGGGCCCCGACGCTGGGTGCGGGGCCGCTCTCCACGAAACCGCTGGCAGCAGGCCAGCAGTGGTCAACTGCCCTTGTGCGCACACCGTTTGCCGATTCCGCACACGCCGTGTACACGGTGTCAAGGAGCTACTACCGTGGGTAGATGGCCCGGTTCTGACGTGCGGAGGCCAGATGAGCACGGATGCACTGTGGAACACCGACCGGGCCCGCGCCCACGTCGCCCGCCAAGACCCAGGGGGCCTGATCCGTCTGGGACGCGAAGACCACGGATGGCGACAGGCAGAGCTCGGCGCTCACCTCGGCTGCTCCGCCTCGGCGATCTCCCGCCTGGAGCATCACGGCAGACACGCCGACCTGACCCTCCTACGGAAAGCCGCCGACCGGGTGGGCATGCCGATGCATGTGCTAGCCGCGTCGCTCGGATTCGGCACCCCCTCGCCCACTAAAGTTGCGGCGGAAGAACGCTGTGCCGAGGAGGACTCCATGCGCCGCCGCACCCTGCTCGCCGCCGCCACTCTCGCGACCCCCCTCACGCTCCTCACCGGCGTGGACACCGCCCTCGCGGGCGTGCCCGCCCCCACCGGGTCCGCCACCCCCGCGGTCGCCACGCGCCTGGCCGCCGCCCGCCGCCTCTTCGACACCGGGCAGCACGCCCGCCTCCTCGCCGAACTGCCCGGCCTCCTCGGCGACGCCCACGACGCCGCCCGCTCGCACGACGAGATCGCCCTGGCCCGCCTCTCGTCGTGCTACCGCCTGGCAGCCGAAGTCCTCGTCAAAATCGGCGAATACGACCGCGCCCGGCGTGCCGCCGACCGCGCCACCATCACCGCCGACATCTCCGGCTCCCCCCTCGCGGCCGCGGCCGCCGCACGGGAGATGAGCATCGTCCTGCGCCACCAGGACCAGCCCGACGCCGCCCAGGACCTCATCCTGAACGCCGCGAACCGAACCGAGGCCACCGGCCTCAAGACCGACGCCCAGACCTCGGCCTACGCCCAGATCCTGTGCACCACCGCCTACACCGCAGCCCGCTCCGGCGACCGCAGCCAAGCCCTCTCCCTGCTCGGCGAAGCCGCCCGAGCCGCCCGCCGACTCCCCGACCGGGCCCCCGCCGAAGGCCGCCTCCTCCCCTTCACCCCAGCGCAGGCCACGCTCTACCAGGTCAGCGTCCGCTGGGCACTCGGCGACGCCGGCGCCGCCCTGGACGCCGGCCGCACGCTGCACGAGGACCAGTTCGCCACCCGCGAGCGGAAGGGGCGCATGCACACTGACCTCGCCCGTGCCTGGTGGCAATGGGGCAAGGCCGAGCAGACCGCTACCGAACTATTGCTGGCCCTCCGCGTCTCGCCCGGTGAGGTACGCGACCGGCCGTCGATTCGGCAGGTCGTCACCGAGCTGCGCTTCCGGCATCCCCGCGTACCAGGAGTGCGCCAACTCGTCGCCGCCACCGGAGCGACCGCCGCCTGACCTGCGGCGGCCATGGGCCGACTATGCGGCTACGGTCAGCGCCTCGGAAGAGCAACAGGTGCCGCAGTACTGCTTCCTCGCCCCTGTCCGAGGTCCCGCCTGGGGACCTGCTCGCGTGCCGATAGCTTTGCCGCATGCGTACCAGGAAGACAGCCTTCGTCGCCGCCCTCGCCCTCGGACTCGTACCTCTACTCGCGGCCTGCGGAGGCAGCAGCAGGGCGGACGACGCCGGAAGTTCGCCGAAGGCCATCGTGATCCAGGCCATCAAGGATGCCGACGGGAAGATCAAAGAGGACAAGGTCAGAGACCTGTCGGCGAAAGACATGTGTTCCAGACCGGAGGAAGAGTCGGTGGCGGTCGGCGGCGTGAACGGCGGCATGACGGCCCTTGTCCAGCTCGCACGGGAGGCCGGTGTACCTGATGACCGCACTGAAAAGGTTGCCGAGGACGCCTACCGAGCCGTTTACAAGAAGCACTGCCCTGACAAGCTGCCGGTTCTGGACAAGGCGATGAAGCTCCGGAAGTAGGAAGGGAAGGCCAAACCCCGGCACCCCGCTTCGGGGGGCCATGCACGTCCCACCTGACCCGCCGTACCCGCCCGCGCCCTCCCGAGGCCAAGCGGCGCCGCAAGCACCTCGACGGCCTGTACGCGTCGATCGACGTCACCGCTCGCGGGCAAAAAGCCTCCATCGCCTTCCGGAGCGAGCCGGCTCCGGCGTAGCTGCGGGCGGCTCCGGCGCTGCGGGCGGAGCGGTTCGGTCACGGTCCAGCCCGATTTTGTGCGGGTGGACGCAGGCCGGGACTCTCCGTCCGCAGCGCCGGTGGCGTACCGAAAGCCGTCCTCCTGATCGAACGGGGGCGTCCCGACAGGGCCGGTCATAGATCACGAACCCCTCACGGGGCAGCCGCTTGGACGGGCAGATCCCGCACACCGGCCGACTCGGGTCGTCGATGTCGGGAGCGATGTAGGGCCTCGGCTCGTCCATGCCGCCGCAGCCTAGCGGGAGTTGGCCACGCACTGGCCTTTTCGCCCTGCAAGTCACCCACACGAGCGGCGCATCCGCGCCAGGCCCAACATCACACTCCTCACAGAGCTGCGCGGCGATCGTCGACCCGGTCGGCGAGTACACCAACGCAGGCTGGCACCACCACACCGCACTGACCATCTGACCAACCCGCCCCGCGCCGTGTCCTTCACCCAGCCGGAGCAGTTGAGAACACGAGTGCCACCACCGCACCCAAGGAGCGAACCGTGACCGCCGTCCCCCTGGCCGCCGAGACCGTTCCCGAGCACTTCTACGCCCACCACGAAGGCCGCGGCACCACCCCGCACCGCTCCAATCCGGCGGTGATCCACCGCGAGCTGACCACGCTCGATGTCCGCCCGGGGATGACCGTCGCGGAGGTCGGCACGGGCTCGGGCTACTCCGGCGCGCTGCTCGCCGAGCTCGTCGGCACCGGCACGGTCACCAGCCTCGACATCGACCGGTACCTGACGGTCTGGGCCAACCTCATCCACCACGAGCGCGGGCTGAGCAACATCCGCTGCTTCACCGCCGACGGCACCGCCGGCTTCGCCGACCGCGCCCCCTACGACCGGATGGTGGCCTGGTGCACCCCGCCGCTGCTGCCCGCAGCGTGGGTGGAGCAGGTCACCGACGGCGGCCTGATCGTCGCCCCGCTGCCGATCGCCGCCGTACCCAACATGACCGTCGTCGCCAAGATCCGCGTGAGCGGCGGTGAGCCGGTGGTCGAGGAAGTAGCCAATGGCGGGTATATCGAGGCGACCAGCTCACCGAAGACCGACCTCGACCTGCCCGGCCGCTGGGTGGACTGGGAAAACCGCGTCCCCGCCCCCTCCTGGATCTCCATCGCCTGGCGCAGCGAGGACGACCACCTGCACACCGGCGCCCGGACCGCACTGGACCGGCTGCTCAAGGACGCCCATACCGAGCCGTACACGGGCGTGGAGATCGACCTGCCGTCCTGGCGGACCTTCGCCGCCACCCGCGGAGACCACCGCCTCACCACAGCCGGGCTCAGCCCCGACCTGAAGGCGATCGGCCACACCACCACCACGACGGCCGCCGTCATCCAGCAAGACGGCACGATCCTCGCCGACGCCCCCAACTCCCCGTCCCTGACCGTGCTCCGCGACTGGCTCACGCAGTGGGAAGAGGCCGGACGCCCTGTCCCCGCCACCTACATCCCCACTCTCGTCCGCACCGAGGGCGGCTGGGACCTGCGCCTCTCCCGTTAGCCTCATCGACCCCGCTCACAGATGCTCGCCTAAGCACAAGGCCGTGAGGTTGTTGGTGATGACGGGCCCAGTCAGATACCTACCTCTCCCGTTCCTGGCCGGCCCTCGACGCCTCGGTCGCCATGGCCCTGTCCGTCTCCTACTGGCTCATGGGCCGGTACGGACTGCGTTTCTACGATGTCGACCCGGCTTCCAACGAGCTCTGGCGCCTGATCGCCGTCGCCGATACCGCTTGGCGCTCCCTGCCCCGCGCGCACCGCGCGATGCAGAAGCCGCGCTTGCGCGCCGCCAACACAGCCGCCCGCATCCTGCTGGCCGACAGCGCCGGATCGCCGGCCGCATCAACCAGTGGGGCCGCACGACCATCGACCCCACCGTGCCCCAGCTCGGCACGATCGCCCCCGACGAGCGGCCGCTGCGCTACTCGCTCCAGGCCCTGGGCGAGACCGTGCGAGAACGCAGCGACCTGAAGATCCCTGGCTGGAAGTGTCCTTCGGCCTCAGCGAGGCGCACTCCAGCATCGACACCACCCACGTCTTCGGCCACAACCGCGAAGACGCGGCCGGGACTGATCTGAACTGGTACATCGCCGCCCTGCATGTCGAACGGGCCTACGGAGTGTGGTCGGACCAGATCCGCGCCACCCTCGGCACATAGAGGTCTCCCGGTGGTTCCTCTCGTGCATCAACGCTGGTCCAGAGCCTCGATCCCCGCTGCCAGGGCCTTTCGTGCTCCGGCAGCAAGGCTGTCAGGAGCACCGATCCGGGCACAGGCATCCCATTGCTCGGGAGTAACTCGCACGCCCAGGTCCGCATCTTCGAGCGGCCCCGTGGTCCCGTCCGCACGCCGGCCGAACTCTGTGGTCCGTCCCTCCCAGAGGCTGGTGAGCTGCTGCAGGATGCGCTGACGCCATTCGTACGGCAATGGACCCAGTTTTGCGGTTTCCGCTAAGGCAACGGCCTTCGCAGCGTCCCGAGCTGGGAGTGCGCCAAGTTCGCAGACCATTTCGGCGAGTTTCCTGGCTGCCTCGTTGAGACCGACGGCATAGTGCGTAGCATTCATGTATAGCGCGTCATACGTCTCGCGGCGCAGTTCATCACGCACACACTCAGCCGCGATCTCCTCGGGCGGTAGTTTCTTGATGGCGGCAATACGACGGACTGTCGCTGCAGTCTTACCGTCAAGGTGGATCGTGAGGTCCAACGGAGCAGACCCATCACGCGCGTCAGCATGTCGGTTTTCCATCTTTCGACGCTAGCGGCTCCTGCCCTCAGCGGTCGGCCGAACATCGAAAGACTCCTCTCCCCGGTACCCTCGCTCGTGGCCAGGCTCTGCGTAAGCAGTCGAACTCCTCCGACCCGGCCGAGGGCGCGCGCCGAGACGACCATGACCGGCATGCGACTACACCTGCTCCCGAGCAAGTTGCCTGCCACAACTCACTGCCGCCTCCAGTCATCGGGAGCGAACCTTCGCCCGAACAGGCTGTCAGAGCTTCTGCCCGCGTAGCGTCCCCCGAGGTATGTTCGTCGAGGCCATGCGAGGACTGCTCCGCTCCGGCACGGCATGCCGTTCCCTCTATACCTCCGAGGGTGTCGCAGGAAGCGCTGTACAGCGACGTGGGGCTGCCTGTCACCGACGCCGATGACCGCGCCGAAGCCACAGGCAATTTGGTAATCCCACCCAAGGTCAGGGGCGCAGTGTACTCCCAGCGGAAAAAGATCATCCCATTCCAGCCGCCAGAGTTCAGTCGCAGTCGCCTCTTATCTTGCCAAGAGTGAACTTATTCAACGGTTCCGACAACGACCAGACCGCGCTATCGACATTGCGGCCCCGTAGCCGACCCGCGGGTCACGATCGCGGAGTGGGTCATAGTCAGCGGCTACCTGGCCGAGGCCCGTGAAGGTGTAAGTAGCAGACCGGCACACACGGCGCGCTGGCAGTGGTCAGGGCGCCGTGCTCAATGTTTGTCCGACAGTCGCTACGCACCGTACTGGTGAAGTCGCTCCTGAGGCGACGAAGTGCTGTAGTGGGCACGAGAAGCGCGGCCTGTGCCGACTTGCCCTCGACACTTGATTGACCGCGTTCCCTCAGGTTGGCATCGCAGGTTGTTCGCGGCTGCACGAGGGGAGCAAGCGGATGACGGTCTCTGGCGATACGGGTGCCCCTTTAGGCAGGAGAACGGTTCTATTCGATGCAGGCGCCCCGTTAGGCAACATCGCACGCCGCCGTCGCGCCCTTGCCCACCTAGAGCCGATCTTCGACCTTCATCTGTACCGAACTCGGAATCCGTCGACGGTGGAGTGGTCGGCGTACGACGTCATCTCCTTGGTCCTGCACACCGTGGACTTCGTCGCTGTTTCGGCCGGCTTCCAGGGAACTCCCGGGCCGCCTCGATCGACCGTGCTCACGCAACTGGCGGATCTTGCACGGCGGATGGCCCCGGAGCGGCCCCGCAGTGAGCACGAGCGCGTCGCGGATTACGTTCTTGACCACCTGCTGCGGCATGAATACCCCACCCACGAGTTCAAGGTTGTGTACGCCAACGCCGACAATGGGTGGGCTCAGGAAGCCTTCCCGGTGAAGGTGCTAACCGAGACGTTCGCGGCCGACGGGCACACCATCTTGGTGAACGTTGACGACAAGACCGTGGCCCTGCTTCTGGTCGCCGTCGACCGGCCGCTGGAGGAACAGCAAGAAGCCATCATCGCGATCCTGCGCGCCCAAACCGAGACAGGGCAACTCGCTGCGGCCATCATGTCGGCCAAGGAGGCATTGCTGCTGTCCCGGGCCTACGCCATGAAGGTACGCCGGCTGATCGGCGATGCGGAGCGTGACGTCTCGCAGGTCGGATATCTGCACCGGCTACGCCCCGAACTGGCTGCTGCGGCACAGCACCTACAGCGCCGCATCACCATCGACGGCACCTTGCTGCGCCATCTGGAAAACCTAGTCGCCAATGCGTCGCAAGAACATGACCCGGCAGCAGTGGGGCAGCTGGCCGAGGCGGCGGCACGCCTTGACGAGGCGGTCGAGACCATCGCGGCTCTGCACACCGACGTGATCGCCGCGAGTCCTCGCTGGCGCGCGGCGCAGGCGGCCCAAGCGTTTGGCCACAGCCTCGTGGGTGAGATCAACCCGACAGCGGACGTACTGGTGCCTCTGCTGCGCAAAGCAACGTTCTCGGTGGGACGCGACCTGACACCGCTCACTCCCTCCATCCTGTTTGACGTGGACGCGCTCGTAGGGCGGCTGGTGGCTCCGCCCCGCAATCTCTCCGACCTCGGTGTCGCGCAGCCCGTCGAGGGGCCCCTTGACGACATGGCCGGAATCTACGAGCAGTTCCCGGAACAGTTCCACGAGGTGACCGACTCCCTGCGAACCTCTCTGGTACGCCCCGGCGGGCAGGCTCGGCTCAGCAGACTTCTGGATGGTGCGAACGCCCTGTTCGCCCGTCCCGAGTCGGCGCTCGTGGACCACCTGGCCGGGCTCATCCGCGCCGATGCGGACACCGCGCGGCTACGGCTGCGCCTCCTGCTGGTCTACGAGGCGTTGAAGCTGTGGCGACCTGACGGGCATCCCGAGCCACGCGACGAATGGTGGGCCATTGACGACGGAAGCCGCAGGGACGTACCGGATCTGCGGGTGCCCGACCTCATCATCTTCCGAAAGGGCGGTCGGCCATGATCTCCCGAGACGATGCCCGTGACCTCGGGCTGTTTCTGCGCTATGCGTTCGATGCGAGCGCCTCCCCCGGCCGCCTCGACGCGTATGGGCGGGTGCTGGAGCTCTTCCATGCTGCTCCGGAGCTGCGGACGGCGGCGAATGAGGTACTGCGCGCCCTGGGGACGACGCTGCTGGCTGCCGACCGCACGGCCGGTTTCGTGCTGGCCGCCGAACCCGGCTCGCCACTCGCGGTGACCTACACGCGCAAGCTGCTACCGCTTGGCGGCACGCAACACAGGCTGGTCTACGGGCTCGCGCTCGCGGGAGTCACCGCCTGGTGCTTCCCCAACGCCCGAGCCGTCCGCGAGCCAGGAACGCGTCGGGTTACGGCCCTCGACGTGGACCGTCTGATTCGTGGCCAGGCGGCTGCCATCGAAGCCGGGAGTACGGAGGGTGAGGGCGGGCTCGGCCCGGCGTGGGAAGCGTACGACCGGCAGCACAAGCAGGTCGTCGCGACCAAGAAGAGCGGTCGACTCCGCCGGAACACCACCGCGAAAATGTGCGAAGACGTATTGCAACTCCTGGCTTCTTTCAACCTGCTCGTCGCCGATACGACCATGCCACCGCCCCGGCGTGATCTCAGCGTGTGGCGCTCGACCGACCGGTTCCGCGCCCACGTCGCAGCAACGGGCGCCCCCCTGGTCAGGCAGGTATTTCCCGACTGGTCCCCAGAGCAACGCCATTCCGTTGAGCCTCCAGGCGGTGTACGCGCCGATAGCGAGGAGGGCTGAAACGTGGGAAACGCCTGGCGCTTGGAACGTACCTATTTGACCGGGGCGGGCTTTCCCGAGTCACGGCTCGAAGGGCTGGACCTCACCTGGTCCGACCCGTTCGAGCGCACGCAGCATTCCGCCATATGGGCCGAGAATGGCACGGGCAAGACAACCATCACTGCGTTGCGGTTTGCTCTCTACCTGCCGCATTCGTGGGACTTCATCCGCGGTGACTCGGACCGGTCGCTGGCCAAGCTGGTGCGCTCCGGCGACGTGTGCCACGTCGTCGAGCAGGCCACGCGGCTTGTGGGCGACGAACCCCAGCGCATCGTGATGGGAATGGTCGCCCACTGGACTGACGACGGCGTCCAGGACCTGGACCACCCACGCAAGCTCCAGCGTGAGTATTACGGCTGGCTCACCCATGGCCCCGGGCCGACCATCTCCAACCTGCCCTTCCGTAACCGTCAAGGACGGCGCACCACCCACAACCAGTTCGCGAACGCCGTGCGGGCGTTGCTACCCGAAGGGGGCGTCCTGCCGCCACACCGGCCCTCCGAACACCATGAAGCATGGCTGAAGTGGCTGTCGGCAGCGGACATCGATCTTGATCAGTCGCGGTTCCAGGCCAAGATGAACGAATCCGAGGGCGGAGTCGACCAGAAGATGCGGTTCGCCGACTCCGATGCCTTCGTGCAGTGGCTGCTCGGAGCGACCACCCCGACCAGGACGGTCGAGCGGATCTCGGAAAGCATCGACGTGCTTCGGGTTCATGCCGCCGCGCGGCCGAGGTGGCTCAACGAGCTAAGGCTGTGGGAGCAGGTCGGTGAGCAATTGGCCCGCTTGGCGGACGGACACGACCGAGTATTGGAGCAACAGGGTGCGTTGAAGGAGGCCAAGTCGAGGGGTGCCGCTATGGTCGCCGACGCCGAGGCCACACTCGCCGTATTGACCCGAAACGAATCGAGGGCCGACGCAGAGCGCGCCGAACACGGGCGGAACGTCAAAACAGCGATCTCCGTCGCACGGCGAGCCGGCGCCCACCAGGTTCGGATGCGGGTGCGTGGGGCTGAACTCCGCTCGGAGAACGCCGCAGCCATCGCCAAGAAGCAGCGCGCCGAGCGCGATAAGGCCGCGTCTTCCCTGGCCGCATGGGAACTGGTCGTCACCGTACGCGAGGCGCGTGCCGCGAGGGCACACCTAGCCGGGCTGAACGAGCAGCTGGCCACCTTGCAGAAGGAAGCCGCCGAGCTGCAGGGAGATGAGCGGCAGCACCGCCACGACCTAGCCCGAGTGTTGACCGACCTCCGAGAGCAAGCCACCGCCGAACTCAACAAGGCCAGAAGGCAGCACAAACGAGCTGTCAGCGAGGCGGAGATGGCCACCGCTTCTCTGCACGAGGCGCTCGCACAGCGAGCCAAGGCGACGGAACAGGTGCACCAAGCCGAAGAGCGGGAGAGTGCCAGCCAGCAAGTCATCGCAAAGGCCACGACCAGCGGTCTTCTGCCCGAGGGCGCAAGCCCGGCAGCACTCGACACGAGTTGGGCGGAGCACATCACGGCGACTCGGCGCGAACGGCGGGCCGCAGACGAGACGCTACGGTCCATCGACGAGCGCATCACACAGGAGCAGGCCCACGCGGCACGGGCGAACCGGCGGGCCATCGCCGTGCGCGCTGATGCCGACAACGCCCGCCAGCGCCTCGTGCAGACCGACGACCGGGTCCTCCGCCTTACAGAAGATGAGCGACTTCGCGATGCGGTGGGAGACACCATCATCGAGTTGTGGGCGGCACGGCCCGCACTCACCGAGTCCCTGCGGCAGCGTGCCGAAGCCGCCGACCGCGACGCCGGACGAGCCCGCGCCGAAGCGGCGGCCGCCAGGCGCACCCTCGACTCGGTCGGCTCCGACGGGCTTCTCCCGTCCTCGCCCCTCGTCGAGGAGCTGGTCCGACTGTGTGTCGACAGCGACGTACCGGCCTGGACCGGGTGGGGTTGGCTGGCGTCAACGCTGCTTCCGCAGGCCGCCGCCGCATTCACGAAAGCCAGGCCAGAGATCGCCTCGGGCATCGTCCTCGCCCGCCCCGATCACCTTGAGAAGGCGCTGGCCGCTGTCAGCTCCCGACCCCTGGACACAGCCGTCTGGATCGGCGCCGTCTCCGATCCGGAGGCCGCAGTCACCCGGGACGCCGCAGCACAAGGCGACGGCACCCACGGTCGAGTGCTGCTCCCGCATCCAGGCACATACGACCGGGACGCAGCCGGCGAGATGGTCCACACTGCCACCCGGGCGAAGGAGGAGGCTGAGCTAGAGCGCCGTGCAGCCATCCAGCGGGCCGGCGAAGCCCGTGACGCACTCGCCACGCTCACACATCTGTGGAAGGAGATGCCGACCGACCCGCGTCCGGACTTCACCACCCGGATCCGCATCAGTGCCGAGCAGTTGGCCGCAGCCGAGGCAGACGAGAGGGACGCGCAGGGAGAGCTTCGAGAGCTCGCTCAGAACAAGGAGCAACGGCAACGGCAACGCGACGCCGCGCAGGCTGTGATCGAGGAAATCTCGGAACAGCGCAGGCTCCTCGTCCCCGTCATCGACGCCGCCGCAGCCCTCGCCGATACGCGCGAACGGCTGCCCGCACTCCTTGACGTCGCATCCAGGGCAACGGGCCGCATCGACACACTGGACCACCAGCTCCCTCGCCTCCAGCTGAGTGCCGACGAGGCAGGGGAACTCGTCAAGGCGATGAAACGACGCCGGGACGACGCCTCCGAAGCCCTTCGCTCGGCCCATCTGTCATCGACGGTGGACGGACCGGTCCCCACCGAGGACCCGGAAACCATCCGCGCACGCCTGACCGCCACGGTGGCTGCACTTCAACGTGCTGTCATCGACCAGGATCTGCTGGGCAACATCGAGACGGCCCGAGCGCAAGTCGCTGATCTCGACGCCGTCCTGGACGACGCAGCCGAGTATCGACAGCAGGCGGAAGAATACGCTGGCACGGAAGCGGCACGTCACCCCGTGGCCCTTGCGGGTGCGGTACGCAGAGCCAAGGCCACGGAGGCTCAGGCACGCGAGACATACGCGCGCGCCCAGCATGACATGCAGGCCGCCCACGAGGTCCTCCGGCAATTGCTGGACGAACGTACCGCTCGCACGGCCACCCCGGACTTGAAGGGCTTCCCGTCCGCTGCCGAGGTCACCACTGCCGCAGACGCAGATCGCCTCGCCGAGCTGCTCGGCACCCGTGTCACACAATCCCAGGAGACCCAGCAAACCGAAGAAGCACGCCTGCACGCCGCGCAGGCCGCAGCCCGGGAAGCGGCTCAGGCGAACCAGCTGGTCGACACCACCGTGAACAGCCTGCGATACCTCGCCGACAGCTCCGTGGCCGGCCATCCCGCAGATGACGTAACAGCGCTCGTAGGCGACATTAACCAAGCTACCAACCGGCTGCGCTTCGCCCAACAGGCCCTCGCCGACGGCGAGCGAAGCGAGATCGAGGCCACTACCGCCGTCCACGCTCTCGCCAACGAATCCAGAGCGCACGATGTCGCGGATGCCCAGGATCCGCATGTCGTCGACCTCATCACTCGCTTGCGCTCCGACGCACACCTGCCCGCCGACGCACGGCACCTCGCCGGGCAGCTCGAACAGCGGGCCGCCTCGCTGCGCGATGACCTCGACCGGCACGACCAGAACGTTCACGACTGCGCGCGCATCCTTCACATTCAGGTGTCGAAGGCACTCACCCGGCTTCGCTCCTACCAGAACCAGTCCCGGCTGCCTGAAGGGCTCGGAGACTGGTCGAACCGCCACTTCGTCCTCATCAGCCACGACAAGCCGCCAGAAAACGAGCAAGTGGCAATCGACCGCATCACACGCGTCATCCACTCCTTGCTCGTCCCCGGCTCCCGATCCTCCTCGGGTCCTGATTCCCTGCTGTTCGCCGCGACCCGCGCACTGTTCGACAATCCGTTCCAAGTACGGATTCTCAAGCCTCACACTGATCTCCGCCTCGACCGCGTCAACGTCGCGGACCTGAAGAATTTCTCGGCCGGTCAGCGCGTCACCGCGGGAGTCCTGCTGTACGCGGCCATGACCAAGGTCCGCTCCATGAATGAAACGTCCGCCATCGGCTGGCTGTGGCTGGACAACCCATTCGGCCAGGCTTCTGCGGACCAGTTCGTCCGCACCATGCGGCGGGCGGCCGACGAAATGGACGTCCAGCTCCTGTTCACAGCAGCCCCTATGGACAAGGGGGCGCTGTCGATGTTCGACCGAACCATCGCGTTGAACCGCCGCTCTCGCCCCGCGACCGGGGAGAAGATCGTGGTCATCGACGACGGCGAACGTGAAGTCGTCGACCTCACAGTCATCCAACGAGACGTCATGAAGGTCCTTGGATCATGACACCGGCCGACATCGACCTCGACCAGCTGACCGCCGTCCTAGACCCCGACCAGCGTGGCGGCCGGCGTCGCACCGACGACTTCGCGGCCGCTGTCCACTCCCTCGTCAGGCATACCGAACCGGCTGACGTACCGGACCTCATCTTGGAGACGATCAGGCGTGGAGAGCAGGAAGGCCGCTGGAAGGCGACGCGGACGGTCACTGTCCAGCGGGGACGGGCCACTCTCCCCAGCGCCATCACCCTCACGGCACCTGCTCGCACGGTGGATGCCCTGCTGGCGATCACCGAACCACTGCGCCCGGAGATCGCCTGCTGGGCACAGGGCCTACGGCTCAATACCTATCAACGTCGCATCGTGGTGGCTGCCAACGAATGGAGAAAGCAGACGGACGGAGGTCGCGTTCCCCTCGCCACCACCAACGAAAGAGCCTACGAGCTCCTCGGTGACGAGAAGGCATTCTCCGGCTGGCCTCCGCGCGGCGGAGCCACGATCTGGCGCTCCGACCGGCTGAACTTCGACCTGCTGCGCTGCGAGCGCGTCCCCACGGCTCTCGTGTGGGAACCCGTGACGGAGATCCCCCAGGGCCCCGCTCCAATGGTCTGCGTGGAAAACCACAGCACCTACCGCACCCTGCTCAAAGTGCTGCGTGCCAGGACTCCGGCCTCCTGGGCAGCCGTCGCATGGGTCCAGGGCCACAACACCACTCCCCTAGGGGCTATCCCCGCCCTTCCGTTTCCGGTCATGCGCCTCGACTACATGGGGGACCTCGACTCAACCGGCCTGAAGATTGCGGCGACGGTATGTGCGATCGTCCACGATGCCGGTATTGAAGCGGGCCCGGCGCAACGACTGTGGGCATTATTGCTGGACCAGCCCTCGGGCGCAGGAAGACGGGTTGGCGCTCAAGAGGCCCGCGCAGTGTCCGCGTGGCTCCCGGAGGGCCTGCGAGAACCAGCCCGTCGACTGCTCATCGCAGGACGCAGAATCCCCCAGGAAGCCTTGCGAACCGAGCTCCTTCTCCATGTCCCCCTGCCCTGAGCGGCTCCGAATCACCGGAAGCATTCCTTGAGCACCCACTCGGCAACCAGCGACCTCCCTGGCTGCAGGCAGCATTTCACCGCTCCGCATCCCCGGATTCGTCGGCCGCGTAGGGGTGGACAAACCTCCCCTCGTTGAACGGCGTGAACCACGAGCCGATCGACATGGGCGCGATGCGGAGGGCCTCTCCCACAGGGCTCTCGTCAATCCCATCCATCGAGTCGTCGTAGAGCCACTCGAAATCCATATCCTCGTAGACGTTCTCCGCGAACGTGTCGAGAGCTGCCTTTACACCGTCGTCGAGGAGACCAAAGGTGTCTAGGCTGACGGTCGCTGCGTTGAGCAAGAGCTTCAGTGCGAGCTCCTCGGCCACACAGCCCAACTGCTGGAAGCTTCCATTGGTGCATCGGGTGGTCATGGCGATGACCGTCACCAAGAAGCGCCGGGCGAACAGGGTGCCGTACTGGAGGGCGTATCGCTCGGGCAAGTCCTCCAGGTGCCACAGGTGCCCCTTGCACTCCGCGACCGTGGTGTCATCCTCCGCCAGTGCCTGCACGTCCTCAAACAGCTCGTCCACCAAGATGTCCGTGCTGTACACCAGGGCCCCGGCCGCGAGTGCGGCATCCACCGGTGAGACAGCGGAGTCGTAGTCGGCGTCTTCGAGCTCAGTCCCGTCCTCGCCGAGCGCCCCGAACATCGACGGTGGGAAAGAGCGCAGTTCGGTTGCCAGAGCCAGCATCCGGGCACGCACCTCCGCGGCCTTCGCCTCCGCGTCGTACTCTTCCCCGTCCTCCCCTACCTTGGGGCGCTCGTTATGCCGGGCCTTACGGACCTCCGGATCAGCAGGTGGGACATCCGGGCCATCGGCAGCGGCGAGACTTTCCCGGGCTCCCTCAGGGTGAAGCTCGACCTCGCACCGGTCGACCGACCAGTCGACCAACAGCTCGGAACGCTCCAGCAGCTCGCCCACGACCGCCCGCACCGCACCCTCAGCGAACTCGAGAGCCGATGCGTCCACGCAAACCTTCAGCAGCGCCCCGCCCGGGTACACGGCCACGATGCTGTCGAGGACATCGACCTCCAAGCCTTCTGGCCCGGCAATGCCCTCGACCGAGTCGAACCCGTCCTCAAGGAGTGCCACGGCGCCAGCGCGCTGAAGTGGGTCCATCTCCGGAGTACCCGTCGGGATGCTGATGTCCACCGTCACTATGTACGTCACGTGTCCGAGCCTGACAGGGAAGGACCGCTCCGTGCGCTGAAATACGAACGTTCGCGGACGCCATGCCGCGAAACCGCCAACGCCCGTCGCACCGGCAACCATGGGCAGCGGCACCTGCCGGGCACTCCGCGAGCCACACCAACGGCGTCCGTGCCACAGGCGTGCCATTCAGGAGAGTAAAACACGGTCACCAGCGGAGCACTCGGACCAACCCAGAACGGCTCGCCAACCGTCCTTTTTGCAGGTCAGACGCCCCTCAATCCCCGCAAGCACCCCTGATTCCCAAGCTCAGAGCGCGAGTTCGATTCTCGTCACCCGCTCCACGCTTCACAACGAACCCCCAGGTCAGCGACCCGGGGGTTGTTTGTTGCCCAGACCACGCCAGGCGTCGCGCGCCCTCCGCGTGCCACAAAGCGGTGCTTGCCGCGCCGAGTTGACGGCTGCGACTCTCATCACGGGGGCCTGGCCTCCCTTCGCCGGGCCGGGTCAGTGGCGCGGGCCCGGGAAGGGGCCGGTGTCGGCTGGGTGGGTGATGACCTGGTGGGCCAGGTCGGCGAGTTTCATCTGGTGGGTGCGGGCGTGCCGACGGAGGAGTTCGAAGGCGTCCTGGAGGGAGCAGTCGAAGCGCTCGGCCAGGATGCCCTTGGCCTGTTCGATCCGGACCCTGCTGTCGAGCGCGTTCTGTAGCTGATCACCGCGGGTGAGCGCCTCGTGGAGGGCGACGTGGTGAGCGAGGCTGATGGCGGCGGCCTGGGCGAGCGCCCCGCACCACTGGGCGTCGGACGGGCGCAGCGCGCCGTGCGGGTGGTAGAGGCTGAGCGCCCCGCTGGTGCGGTCCGCGTACCCGATCGGCAGGACCGTAACGGCCGCGAAGCCCGCCTCCCGGGCTTGGCGGGTGAAGCGTGGCCAGCGCGTGCGGTGGGGCAGGTGGTCCATCGCGATGTCGGTCAAGGCCCTGCCGGTGCGCGCGGCATCGTGGCCGGGGCCTTCGTCCTGGAGTCGCTCCAGGCGGGCGGCGTTCTCGTTCGACGCGGCGGTGCGCGGCGGGCGGTCGCGTACGGCGGTGGCGGTGCAGCCGGCGGCCACGACCCCCGGGACGGCGGCGGCGCTCAGCACCAGCCGCCGCAGCAGTCCGTCGTCGTCCTCGCCGTGCGGCGGGGCGGTCACCAGGGCGAGCAGGGCCGCCGCGGCCTGCTGCTCCAGTACGGGAGGGAGCTTGTCCGTATCCATCGCTTGTCCTCGACGGCCCGGCGGCCGGGTGGGAACGGTCTACTCACGGGCCGTTCCCTGTTCGGGAAACCAGCACGTGCACAACAAAGCAATACAGAAGCACACCGGCGGGCTTCGCGTCACCGCTTGTCGAAGGCGCTTGGGGGATTGCGGTCGTGCGGGCTCCGCGCTCGCGCGGGTCACGCGCCGACGAGCGCCGCGCGGGCCGTGCGTGCCGTGCGTGCCGTGCGTGCTGCGTGTGTCGTACGTGCCGCGTGTGTCGTGCTCGGCTGGCGGCTGACGGAACTGACGGCTGGCGGAACTGACGGCTGACGGGCAGCAGGCCACTCGCTTTCCTCCTCCTCCCGCGGAAGGTCCCGGCCGGTCCGCCTCCCCTCCCCGTCACGCCGCCGGGCCGACACCACCCAAGCGTGCGACGGTGCCCTTGCGGAGCCCCTCCGTGGGAGATACTGGTGGATCATGCCGACAGACCGCGTGCGACGCGGGCGGAGGTGATGCGGATGCGACCCACGTCCCACAGCGGCGACGACGAGACCATCGGTGGTGCCTGCTCTCCCCACGAGGCCGACCGCCGACGCGTCACCGACGCCTTCGTCACCGCCGCCGCGGCCGATCCCCGTCAGCTTCCCGCGACGCTGTGCCGGGCGTGCGTGGAGCTGCTCCCGGTCACCAGCGCCTCCGTCTCCATCGTCGGCAGCAGGACCGTGAGCGCGCTGTGGTGCGCCAGCGACCGCACCGCGGCGCGGCTCGCCGAGGCCCAGTACACGGTCGGCGACGGGCCGTGCCAGAGCGCCATCGAACTCGTGGCGCCCGTACTCGCCCCGGACCTGACCCGGGGCCCGGACGCCCGGCGCTGGCCGGTCTTCGCCCAGCAGGCCGTGGAGCTGGGCGTACGCGCGGTGTTCTCGCTGCCGCTGGGCACCAGCGCGCAGGCGATCGGGACGCTCGACCTGTACCGCGACACCACCGGCGAGCTCTCCGAACGCGACCTGCGGATCGCCCTGCTGGCCCGGGACGCCGTCACCTTCGCCGTGCTCAACCTTCAGATCGCACCCGACAGCCGCGATCAGGCGGCAGGAACCGGAGTAGCGTCGTGGGTAGAGGCCGCGGAAGCCGATCATATGGAAGTCCATCAAGCCATCGGCATGGTCATGGTCCAGTTGGGCGTCGATCCCGAGCAGGCGCTGGACAGGATGCGGGCGTACGCCTTCGTCCAGGGACGCACGGTGACCGAGGTGTCCCAGGACGTCCTGGCCCGCACGGTTCGATTCCATCCGGATACGAAGCCGAACCACGCTGCGGAAGACCACGGCCGGCCGAGCGGCAACGAAGAGGACGGTGACCGGTCATGAACCGCGAACAACAGCTCGCCGAGGCGTTCGTCGGGCTCACCGACACCCTCGCCGCCGACTTCGACCCCGTGGTCCTCCTGGACCGCCTGGCCGGCCACTGCGTCGACATCATCGGGGCCGACGCGGCGGGCGTCCTGGTCTCCACCTCCCGCGGCGAGCTGCGCACCATGGCCGTCTCCACCGACGACGGCCCGCTGTTCGAACTCTTCCAGGCACAGGCCCAGGAGGGCCCCGGTACGGACTGCCACCGGCTGAACCGGCCCGTCGGCGCCCCGAATCTCGCCGACTGCACCGACCGCTGGCCGCGGTTCGCGCCCCTGGCCGTACGGACCGGATACCGCGCCGCGCACGCGCTGCCGCTGCGCGTCAACCACCAGACCATCGGCGCGGTGAGCCTGCTGCTCGCCGCGCCGGGCGGGCTGTCCGCCGCCGACCTGGACCTGGCCCAGGCCCTCGCCGACGTCGCCGCCGTCGCGCTGGTGCACTGGAGCCCGGACCCGGCCCGGCACACCGACGTCCTCACCCGTGTCCAGG
>NZ_JBHVHQ010000072.1:0-18112 GCF_042800135.1 Streptomyces sp. NPDC057654
GCCCTCAAGGCCCCTCCCCGCACCCATTTTTTACTTTCGGGGGAACGTCCCCAGTTCCACGAAGATGTTGTAGTGGTGCCACTGCTCCTGGCCGTCTTCCGTCTCGGTCAGGTTCGTACCGTGAGGGATGAACCTGATGCACCGGAGTCCCGGCTTGTTGAGGAGGTCCCCTTCGACGACCTCGATGTCCCCGGATTCCACCAGCCGCCCCCCTCTCTCGGACAGCATTTTCACCAGCGCGTCCGCGAACTGCTCGTGACACGCGTGCACATTCTTCGGTTCCGGGTTAGGGAGGATGTACTTATCCATCTCGATACTCCTTGATGAATGGCCGTAGGCGACGTTGACCGTGGGAGGTTTCCACTGTTGACTTGATAAGGTTCCGTGGGATTTTTCCCGAACTTCTTGATTTAATCCTAAACTACAACAATCCGGAATTGAATAGAATCGGGCAGGTAATGCAAGTTATTTCCGCCCTTGAATTCCGACGCGAAAGAGCTCCAGCGGAAACGCTCGCCACCTACTCCACGCCGCGCTCAGCGCCGACCGCTCAACCGCCGATCATCGCCACCCCGCGGCGGAGGCATCGTCGGATCCAGGAACAAGTCCCACAACGCCCACACCGCCGAATCCAACAAGTCCGGCGAGTCCTCCGTCTCGCCCTGACCGACGAACGTCGTCATCTGCTCCTCCAACTCCGCGAACACCCGCGCCACACCCACGTGATGCACCCTCGCCTGCTCATACAGCTGAGCCGCCGGGGCCGCCCGCGCCCGCTTCCCCCTCGTCGCATGAACGATCCGCCAATTCACCGTCGGATCCACCTGCTCCAACAACGCAGGCAAGTAATCACCGCCGTTGTTCGCCTCGATCACCACACAGTCCGCACGGTGCTCGTGATACAGCTCGGCCGCCCGCCGCATCGACCGCGTCGGCGTATACCGGCCCTGCTCGGCATGGAGCAGAAAACCGCGCGGCCGGTCATCACCGAACATCGACTCCACCGGATAGCCGCGCCCCGCCACAGTGAAGGCCGTCATGTCCGCGTCCTCATGGCTCTTGGTCGCCGGATCAACCGCGACGACCAGACGCTGCATGTCCGGCAGATGCTCCGGCTTCGGCCGGAACCCCTCAACCTCCAGCATCCAGCCCTTCCACAGAGCCCCTTCCACGTCCTCCAGCAACTCGCCGGACAACTCCTGCCGACCCAGCCGGGTGCCGGCGTACTCCTCCTCCAACTCCTCCCGGGCCGCCGCCGACAGGTTCGCGTCGTTCTCCCGCATGTGCCCGCGCGTCAGCACCACCCGCGGCGGCTCCCCGCCCTCACGGTGCGCCTTCTCCCGCGCCCGGCCCCGCTCGACCAACCGCTTCACATGCGGCAGCGGCTTCGGCGTCGAAGAGATCACCGTCTGTGGCGTCTCCGCCTCCCGCAGACAGAACCACAGCATGTCGTAGACCTCTTGCGCGGTGTGCCGAGACCACGCCGCGTACTCATCCAGCCATGCCTTGTCGAACGCCCAGCCCCGCAAGTTGTCCGGCGTCTCCGCGCCAAACCCACGGATCAACGTGCCGTTCCTCAGCAACAGCCGCGTCTCACCCAACGACGAGCTGTACTTCGCCACCTCCTCCGACGGAATCACCGCCAGCAGCCCCGACTTCGGCGACTCGAAACAGATGTCCCGCACCAGCGTCGCGTTCTTCGCCACCACCGCGATCTGCAACCGCGGCGTCCGCGCCCACTCCCGCACCGCCTCCGCAGCCGTCCGCGACTTCCCCCATCCACGCCCTGTGAGCAGCATCCACACGGTCCACGGCCACGACGGCTGCCGCTGCGCCGCACGCGCATGATGGTGCCGCCACCCCTCATGCGGCAGACCATCACAGCCCGCCACCTCACACGCCCACCGCCGAGCCGACACCTCATCCGCCCGCACCAGCGCCGCGACCTCAGCCCACAACTGCTCCTCACTCATCGCCGACGGATCCGCGAACCCCTCGACCACACGCCGCTTCGCCCGGCCACGACTCACGACGCCCCCTCCGACAGCCGCCGCTCCAGCTCCCGGCGCAGCTGCACCATCCGGGCCCGGCGATCCTCATCCGACAGCGCCGCCACATCCACGCCCTGGCCCTCGCCCTGGCCCACCTCGGCCACCGGTACCTCGCCCACGGCCCGGCGTTCAATCTCGGCCGCGACCTGGAGGTACCGCAGCAGCTCCGACGGCGACAACTCCCGCGGGTCGAGCACCTGAAGCCGCGCGACGGCCTTGCTCTGCACGGCCTGCGCCAACCTCGCGTGCCTGCGGGCGATATCCCGCCGCGCCTGCGCCTGCTCCGCAAGGAACAATCGGTCCTGCTCACGGTCGTACGCCGTCGCCCGCATCACCCACGCGAACTGTCGCGACCAGCGACCCACCAGCGCACGGGATTTATCCAACTCCCGTGCAACCGCCGTGATACTCCGCGCCGGACCGAGACCGCGGTACACGGCGAACGCCCCGAACGCCTGGACCGACTCCCCACTCTGCCGCTCCCAGACATCGACGACTCCCCGGTCAACCACCGGTTAGCCTTCCTTCTCCCCAGCGCCACGAAAGTCTGCCGCGACAGGACACAAGAGTAGACAGCCTGCGAAGACCAGCATTCACCTGTCTGGAGGCGATCTGGGTCCTAACGTAGGCGATGTGTCCTCCGCATCTGCGCCCCCGCCACCGCGTCGACGGCAACGCTGGCGGGCCCACTGGGCAGACCGGCACGCCCTGCCTCGGCTCGCTTTCTGGCTGATCAGCCGGGGCGCTGCCATGCTGGCGGTGTGCGCGGGGCTGTACGTGCTCAACGGGTTCCTGATCGGCTGGGCGAACGCCTACGAGGTGATGACCGGGATCACTTCGCCTGTGGCCGCCCGCCATCAGTGGTGCGCATGGCCGTTGTCCGTGATCGGCTGGGCTGCAATCCCCGCCATGATCGGAGGTGCAGCGGGTTACATCATCACCGAGCAGATCCAAGCCCACCAGGCGCGCGAGCTCAGCGACGTCCTCGATGAACTGCGTCACCTAGCCGAAGCTCCCGGCCCGCCCCCCTCGTCCGGGGGCGGTTCATGATCACGCTGCACGATGTGTACAAACAGGGCAGTGAGACCGTCAAGGCCGCAGTCTTGGCCTTCGGTGCCCGCCATCCCTTAGACGACACCGAACCGGACTGGAATCGGACAGAAGAGCACTTCACCTATTTGATCGAGGAGATCATGGGACAGGCAGCACCCCGCCACGAAAGGGCCGCAGCCACCATCGTCCGCCGGGCCGAACACGAGGCTGTCAACTTCCTTCTGGCGGTCAACAATCGGCCCGACTACCGCTGTCCCATCTGCGTCAAGCGGCGAAGGTACCCGCTGTGAGCCATCGGCCTACTCTGGAGACGTGGTGACGGCCGCCGAACGCGCCAAGCACGCAGCTCGCCTGCGCGGGCTGCTCTACCTTGCCTGCCCTGACGCTCCTGCCGTCGCCATCACCTCCACGGCGGAGTCCATTGCTCAGCACGCCGAGGAAACCCCCCACGCTCCAGTTCCCCAAGCTTCTCAACTCAGCCAAACCGAGTCGCCATCTGCTGACAACCGACCGTGTCTGACCGAAGCGAACCTGACCTACGCAGACCTGAACCGCGCGAACCTGGCCCACGCGAACCTGAGCGGGGCGAACCTGTACCGCGCGAGCCTGGTCAGCGCGAACCTGAGCGACGCGAGCCTGGTCAGCGCGAACCTGACCGACGCGAACCTGGGCAGCGCGAACCTGACCGACGCGAACCTGATCGGCGCAGAGCTGACTGGCGCGAACCTGTACCGCGCGAGTCTGGTCAGCGCGAGCCTGAGCGGCGCGCGCCTGGTCAGCGCGAACCTGAGCGACGCAAACCTGACCGACGCGAACCTGACCGACGCAGAGCTGACTGGCGCGGGCCTGATCCGCGCGAACCTGGTCAGCGCGAACCTGAGCGACGCGAACCTGATCGGCGCGAACCTGACCGACGCGAAGCTGAGCGGCGCGCGCCTGGTCAGCGCGAACCTGAGCGGCGCGAACCTGAACCGCGCGAACCTGACCCGTGCGGACCTGACCAACACGGTCCTTGAGGGTGCGAATCTCATGAATGCGGTAGACCTGCTTCTACCGGTAGGAGCTACCTGGAATTTGCGCACGAGGTGGCCTGCCGGCTTGGCCTCGGTAGTCGTCGAGCAGTCCGACGAGGAGAGTCCGGGTGTCTATCGAGTGCGCGGTGGGCAGAGCCCGGACAGAAGCACCGTGCGGGTATGAACGAGTGCCCCGGCATCTAAGTGGGTGTTCTGTGGGTCTTTGCGCGGGTTCAGTTTGCGGGTCGGGGCATGGTGAACAGGCCGGGTTCGGGCTCGGTGAGGATGCGGCGGCTCACGAGGCGTTTGAGCTTGGCCCGGACGCCCTCGACGTTCCGGTTCTCGGTTCCGGTTCCCAGGGCTTCGCAGATGTCTCTGGCTCGTAGGCCGTGCTCGTCGTTCTCGAACAGGGCGAGGATCTGGTGGTAAGCGGGCGGCAGTGGTGCGGCGCCGCCGGATTCGCTGTCGCTGTCCTCGGCGATCTCCAGGACGGTCTCCCGGGCGATCTCCAGTCGTTCCAGCCGGTGTTCCACGGCGGCGAGCTGCTCGCTGAGCTTGGTGATCTGCTCCCGCAGGCGGGCCACTTCCTCGCGGCCGGCGGCCTGCCGGTCGTCGATCCGGGCCAGCAGCTCACGCATGCGTCGCCTCGCGGGCCGGGGCCCCGGTGCCGACCGGTGGCGGATCGCGCCAGGTCAATGCGGTGTGGCCGGTGAGCCGACGGGTCATGACGTCGGTCATCGCCCAGCGGATCCACGAGGCGGCACTGCCCGGCAGGGTTTCGTAGTCACGGGCCAGGCGGCGGTGCAGCAGCAGCGTGCCGAAGGTCTGCTCGACGATCCACCGCTTGGGTGCCGCCCTGAACCCTTTCGTGTCCGGATCGCGCTGGACGACCTCGATGCCGATGCCCAGGGCGGCACCGTGGTCGATGACCGCGTTCTTGAATCCGGCGTCCACCCAGCCCTTGGTCACCGACGGGTTGTCCGCGGCGACCCGGTCCAGCAGTGTGATGCCGATGGCGTTGTCGTGCACGCTCGCGGCCACCACGATCACTGCGATCAGCAGGCCGAAGACGTCGGTGGCGATGCCCCGCTTGCGGCCCCGGCTCTTCTTGCCCGGATCCAGCCCCGTGGTCTCCTTCGGCACGTTGACCGAGACGTGCACCGTCTGGGTGTCCATCACGATCGCCGACGGGTCCTCGCTCCGCCCGCGGCCCTCGCGGACCTGCCAACGCAGCAGATCATGGATTACCTGGTCGGTGCCATCATCGCGCCACTTGCCGAAGTAGTAGTACACCGCGGTGTACGGCGGGAAGTCGTGCGGCAGGTAGCGCCACTGGCAGCCCACCCGAACCTGGTACAGGATCGCGTTGACGATCTCTCGCATCTCGTACCGGCCCTCATGCCCGCTGACCGAGCGGTGCTGGCCCTTCCACGACGTGATGACCGGCCGGATCAGCTCCCACGCCTCGTCCGACAGATCACTCGGGTACGGCTGCCGCCCGGTCACGTCCCCAGCACACCGCAAGACGGGTCACCCGCAAACCACCAAACCGGACAACCGGCCACGACGACTCGCAGAACACCCACTAAGAGGCACCAGAGGCAAGAACGTGCTCAATCATGACTTCCAGACCTCGCCACGGCTCATCCGTCGGCACGGTGCCGTCCCGCACCATCCTGTCGAGGACACCGCGCATGGCGGCTGCCGTCTCCACCGGTATCTCCCGTACGCCGAATACCGTCTCCAGCGGCGCCGCCCCCGACCGGGTCGCTTCCCCGGAGGTCGGATCGAACCAGCCTTCCGCCAGCTCGCTCAGGTGCCGCTCGAACACCGCGAGGATCACGCCGAGCGCCGTCGCTGAGTTGCCGATCTTGTACGCCGCCCGCGAGGTCTCCAGTGCGTCGAGCACCGGCTCGTACTGCTCCAGCCCGGCCACCCATCGCTGATCCGCAGTCGCCGTCGTCCGTGCCGCATCGAACGCGGCCTCGGCTCGCTCCAGTTCGTCGGGCAGGAACATCAACTGCACGCTGGCGAAGTCGAGGTTTGCCTCGCCCAGGGAGGCGACGTCCACCTGCTCCAGCAGTTCCAGGGTCTTGTCGTCCAAGCCTGTGTACTGCCGCCACTCCACCGACTCCAGCTCGTCGTACAGCTCCTTGAGGATCGCCGGATCATCCTGCCCGGCGATGGCATTGTGCGAGAGCTGGAGCGCGATCTGCCGCTGCCGTGGCAGCGGCTCCGTGATCTCCAGCCACCCGATGCGCTCCAGGCCCGCCTCAATCGCGGCCATGGTCCGGTGATTGCCGGACAGCACAATGCGCCGCCCGCTCTCAACGTCGTTCCACACCAGCGGGGTAGAGGTCAGGCACCCGTCCCGGTGGATGTTGGCAACAAGTTGGCGGAACTGTTCATGGGGAAGGTAGCGGGCGTTGACGTCCAGCAGGGTCAATTCCCGGGGGTCCCCCTCCGTATAGCTCGGCGGCACGAGCCGCGCTTCCCCAGCCGCCGGAGGCAGCCCGTTATGCGTTGCCGGCATGGTTTGCTGTCCACTTCCAGGACGGCAGCCAGTCCCACCAGCACGCATGGGGTGACCCCGCCCTTGACGTCGCGCCAAGGAACCGGCCAGCCCTAAGCAGGGAGGCGTCCGCGCAGAACCTCCGCGGTAAGCGCACAGGTGAAGCCTTCGCCCCGAAGCGGCGCGGTGCCAACACTGCACGTAGAGCACGGTACTACTCTGGCAGAGGAGACGTTCGGTTCCGCGGCGGTCTCCTACATGCACTCGATCAGGAGCCCCGACGCGGCCCAGACGGTCTGTGCCCCACCGTCGGCGAGGCGCCGGCATTGTGAGGCAGCCTGACTTCGCCCCACAGTCACAGCGGCAGGACTCGACCCGTCAGGTCAAGAGGGCACACATTCTGGATCAGGTAAACATGAGGCCGGAACCAATCCGGTCGTACGACGTCAAGGCCGACTACGTTGATCGTCACGTGATCGCCAAATCGGACAAGACCAGCGGGATGGGCAGTGTTTACGAGTTCCCGTGAAATGGCCCTCCGGCCGCCTCGTGAAGCTCGCCGTGAACTACGGCCCGTGGCCTCTACTTGCCTACGCTGCCGTGGCCACCGCTAGATACCCATATCCACGTTGGAAAGCCGACCTCGCAGGTCGAGGGGCTTCTTGCTGCGAATCACGAACACGTTGGCCCGTTCTTGCGGCCAGGGTTACGTTACGGGTAACCCAGTCACGTCGATGCTTACGCGATGACGGAACTGATTTCCTTCGTAAGGTTCAGCACGAATACCTCGGACGGTTCTTCCGGTGGGTTGAACGACTCAGGCGGGCAGTCTGTCAGGTACCGCCCTCTTCCAGCATGCGAGAGCTGTGGGGTCGAAACGTTCAAGCGGCGGCTCTCGATGATGCCCTTTCGACCCGACACCCCTCGCCGAAATCAGACACCTAATCACCCGCCTTACAAACCGCCATCCCACCCCGACTGGCCGCAACCACCACTTGTCAACATGGCACCGCAGGCGACAACACCAAACTTGCATCAGTCACTACAAACGGCTCGAACACTGACCATGACAACTGGCCACCAGTCACGACAAGCACGGTTGGAGTGCTAGCCCGCTAGACCTGCCGCCGCGGCCACGACGTTGCCTCCACCCCAGCTCGTCGAACTCCACGGGAGTGCCGCTGTCAACAGCGCGTTCAACTCGTGCGGGGCGAGGTTCCGGTCATTCCACGTCGCCGGCGGCCAGTGGGTAGTGGTCGCTGTAGTCGGTGAAGCCGTGCTGTCCGTTCTCCCAGTAGCGGGACTGGTTCTTCAGCACCTTGTTGTTCCACCGTTTGCCCGGCTTCGTGTGGCCGGTCCTCAGGAGTACGTGGTCGAGGTCCTGGCGGGGGTCGTTTGGGTACCGGTATTTGGCGACGCTGTTCTCCTGGGTGTCGAACGAGTACTTCCAGCCCAGTTGCTGGTCCGGGCGCTGGAGGTTGCCGTCCCTGAGGAGGTCGTCGAACTCGGTGCTGTGTCGGTCGATGTTGAAGTCGCCGGCGACGATGACCGGTTCGTTCGCCGGGATGTGCAGGCCCTGCAGGAATCCGTTCATCTCCTGGATCTGGCTGCGGCGAACTGTGCGCGCTACGCCCGGGTCACAGTCTTCGTCATCAGACTGGGTGTGCGTGCACACCATGTGTGTGCGCAGACCATCGACGTTGATGATCGCGTAGGCGAAACCTTTGCCAGCAAGCTTGTCGGTGCCGCAATGGCCCTCGTAAATGAGCTGCTCTTTGTGCTCGATCGGCCACTTGCTGACGATGATGGCCCCGCCGTCTTCCGTCATCGTGAGTTCGCCTTGGGTGCGGTCCCAGCCGTCCGTGGAGCGGCCGACGACCGGTGTGCTGTAGGGATAGCCCTTTTCGACGAGTTTGGTCAGCAGCTTGTCCGATGCGCCGTTGTCGAACATTTCCTGGAGCGCGATGATGTCGTACCCGTCCAGGTAGTCGGCCTGTCCGATGAATGCGGCTCGCTCATCCTGGTCCCAATGTGTTTTCGGGGCAACCTCATAGTAGGTGAGGAGCATGACGTTGTGGGTGAGAATGCGCATGATGCCGGCTGCCTTTCCGGGCTCGATGATGGTGTGGCGCGGGGGTGGGACGTTAGCGAGGAATGCGGGTCAGCGGGGCCCGTCGCTGGGTGACACGTCTTGGTATGCGTCGGCCTGGGCTCGGTAGAGCCGGTGGTATACCCCCTCAAGGGCCATGAGGTGCTGGTGCGTGCCGCTCTCGATGACCTTTCCGTGGTCCAGGACGTAGATGCGGTCGGCGGCGAGCACGCTGGAGAACCGGTGTGAGATCAGCAGCACCGTGCGTCCAGTGAAGAGTGCGCGCATGCGCTCGAAGAGTTCGGCCTCGGCGCAGGCGTCCATGGACGAGGTCGGTTCGTCCAGGATGATCAAAGGGGCGTCTCGGAAGAAGGCGCGCGCGAGGGCGATACGCTGCCACTGGCCGAGTGAGAGGTCTGCGCCGTCCCTGAACTGGGGGCCCAGCTTGGTCAGATAGCCCGAGGGGAGAGCGGAGACGATGTCGTGGATGCCTGCTTGCCGTGCGGCGCGTACGGTCCTGTCGATGTCGTCGAGGTGTTCCGGGGCGCCGAGCGCGATGTTCTCGCCGGCGGTCATCCAGTAACGCAGGTAGTCTTGAAAGAGCACGGTGGACAACGCGGTCAACCGAGTCGGATCGGTCACCGACTCTCCGTCGATGAGCAGTTCGCCCGCGTCCGGGCGGTAGAGACCTGCCAGCAGTTTGGTCAGGGTAGTTTTGCCGGAGCCGTTTACCCCGACGAGGGCGATGGTCTCACCGGCTCGCAGCTTTACGGATACGCCGTCCACAGCAGGGCGCTGTCCTGCTGGATAGGTGAACGAGACGTTCCTCGCTTCCAGCACGCCGAATGGGGGGCCGACTTGTGAGGGGACGGCGGCCGCGGGTTTCCGGGGAGGCCGAGCCGTGAATGTGCGCAGCGCGTCGATGTGGTATGCGGAGGCGTTGACGCTGCCGATCGCCGTGCTGACCGCCGTGCCTTGCTGGGCGGCGAAGAAGAGGCAGGCGATCGCGGTGAGGGCCGATGCGGTGCCGAGTCGTTGAGCGGCTTCGGCGGCGAGCACGGTTGCCAGGGCCGCCCCGATGATGGCGTCACTGGCCAGTCGGGCCGTGGTTTCTCGCCGCAGCAGTCGTCGTTTGAGGGTGCCCTCTTCGGTCATGACGCGGTCATAGAGGCCGGACAGGCGGGTGAAAAGGACGGTGGTCAGTCCAAAGGCGCGGATCTCCTTCGCCTGTTCGCGTCCGGTGAGTAGCTCGATGAGGTACCAGCGCGCCCGGCTGCTCTCGGTGAGGCGGGTGTCCAGGGCGAAGATCGCGCGATGCTGCCAGAGGGTCACTCGGACCATGGGGAGGCCGGCGACCGCGAGCAGGGGAACCAGCCACCAGGCCATCGTTGCCAGCACGGCTCCCAGGGTGATGGCTGTCGAGGCCACGCTCAGGACGGACACGAACAGCATCGGGAGTTGCGGTAGGTGGGCTTGGGCGGCGGTCATGACGAGCCTGACGCGGTTGTGGAAGGCCGGTCTCTCGAACTCCGCCAGGTCATATGCCGATACCGTGGTGACGACCCGTTCGACCGCGTCCCGTTCGACAGCCAGGCGGATCATCGACTGCTGGTAGTCGGCGGCCTGTCTGGCAGCGTTGTTGACCAGCCTGACCGCCAGCAGCAGCGCGACGTATCCCGCGTACGTGTGCAGCGGCAAAGACTGTGTGCTGGCAGTTCCCGTCAGTCCGGCCAGCGCATTCCGCCCGATCAGGACAGTGACGCCCAGGCCGGCGGCCTGGACGATCTGAAGGCCGGCGAGCACCGTCAGCCGTCGCGGGGAAGCGCGCCACACCATGGAGAGTCCGAACGCGACCAGGAGCCGCAGGTCGGTGAAGGACATGCGGCGCACGTTCGTGCAGTCCGGCTCCTCATACGCGGTAGCCTGTGATTTGCCCATTACTCTCCGTTCCACGCCACGGCACATGTCTCGCGTCGGTTCGGTGATGCGGGTTCTCGACAGCGCAGGTGTGGGCGTGAGGCGCACGTCCACACCTGCGCCGGGTATCTGATCCAGCTCACCTGTGCCAGGTGTGCCCCGTGGTGTCACTGCCGCTGGCTACGAGCAACTCTTGAAGCAGCAGTAGTACTTCTCGCCGGTCGTGCAGCACTTCCCGTCGCCGCACCTGCTCTTGCCGCACAGCACTTCGCCGGCGCCGCACTCGGGGGAGCAGAAGGGCGCGGTACCCCGCCAGTGGCAGATGGATTCGCGGGTCGGGACGTAGGTCGTCATGGACAACCCCACCCGAGAGGTGGTGATGTCGTCGAGCATACGCATGGTGTTACCTCCTTGAGATGTGTGGTGTTCTGTGCTTGCCGAGTACTACGTGCAGTGGGCAACGGCCTCCTTTCCGACGGTGTTCAGCCACTGCGACTTCGCCGCCAGTGCTGCGGCGAGCCCTTCCCGCGTGCACACGGTGTGCTTTTCGCCAGGAAGGACGACTAATCGGGCGCGGGTCCCGTTGGCGGTGAGCGCCTGGAAGAGAAGGAGTGCCTGGGCGAGCGGGGTCGCCGGGTTGCGGTCGTTCTCCCCGTGGATGACGAGTACGGGCCGCCGAATGGCCGGGGCGCCCACTACGGCGTCGAAGTCCCGATAGAGATCGGGCGCCTCCCATAGGCTCCGGTGCTCGTCCTGGAATCCGAGGGCCGTGAGGTGGCGGGAGTAGGCGCCGCTCTGGGCGATGCCGGCGATGAACAACTCGCAGTCGGCGAGGGCCATCAGGGCGAGTGTGGCCCCGAAGCTGGCCCCGCCGATGGTGAGGCCGGACGACGGGCCGGGCAGGTCGGGGCGGCAGGCGTCGACGGTGTCGCGGATCTGCTGGACCACGCGCGGCCGGATGCGTTCGTCCGGTGTGTCCGGCCACCATCCGAGATCCAGTCGCACATGCAGTACGGCCCAACCCTCGTCCGTCAGCCACGCGGTGTCCGGCGGAAGGGGAACACGGGGGCCGGCGTGCGACAGCCATACGAGCGTCCCCGACACAGGTCCTGGCGGGCGGTGGAGCGACACCGTGGTGCCGAAGTGGTCCATAGTCTGGCGGATGGGGGGTGCGGCGGCCCGGGGCGGCAGCCCGGGAGCGGGGAGGCGCGTGCACGTGCCGTCCTCCCAGGAGCGCACCGCGACCGGCAGCCGGTCTTCGGGCAGATGCCGACGGGACCTCCTGCGGGCGATGATCGCGCCGGTGCCCGCGTGCCACACCACGACTGTGTTGTCGGCGTGCAGGAGCGCGAAGCGCCGTTCGCCGACGATGCCCGGGGCCACCTCGACGGTTCTCAGCGGAGCCGCGTCGACGTCGCGTTCTTCGAGGGACGTCAACTGCACGGAGCCGTCGGCCACCGAGACGAGCAGGTGGTCTCCCCGCTCGCTCTTGGCGAGGACGGTCGGCGCCCGGCCTTCGAGGCAGTGCAGGAACATGCCGTCCTGCTGGTGCAGGAGCCGCGCGCCGTGCTGGGTGTGGGAGGTGATGACGAAGCCGTCCGAGCGGCTCGTGACGGTGACGAGGCCGAGTTCGGGCAGCCACTGGAAACCGAGCAGCGTCGCGCCGTCCAGGTCGATCACCTGTTCCCGGTCACTGCCCGGTGTACCGACGGCGATGAGGCCGGGGACGTGTGCGGCGATGGCTCCCTCAGCGGTGGCGCGGACGTCACGGTAGCCGCGGGGCGCCAGCGGCGAGGGCCGGACGGTCCCGGAGGCGGGGTCCACGTACATGTACTTCAGCCGGAGATGACCGGCGGTGGCCTCAGGCAGGGCCATCCTGATCCGCTGCCCTGGTTCGGCCTCGAAGACGTAGTGCGGTGCGCGGAGTCGAGCGGGCGCGGCGACCGGCATGACGACCTCGGATCCGCTCCACGCCACCGGTGCGCCGTCACCCGCTGTCAGCCCTACGACGGTGTCCAGCAGTCGCACTCGGCGCGTCGCGGTATCGGCGATCCAGCCGCGCGGCTCGCCGTCGGCCACCGCGATGCCCGCCCATCGCCCCGCGTTGCGGACCGGCCGCCCGACGACGTCGTGCAGCTCCCGGGGCGCCCAGCTTCGACCGTCCGGGGAGCAGAACTCCGCCTGCCCGGTGCGCAGATCGGCGGGTGCGTCGTCCGATTCCGGAACAGCGGGTGGGTACAGGTGCCGGTGCATGCCCCATCCGTATCCGTCGCCCGCCGAGGCGGTAGCGGTCTCGATGGGGGTGTGCAGCACTCGGGAGGTGAGGGGGCCGGGGGCGCTCATGGATGCTCCGGGTACCGGGCCAGTTCGACCAGGAAGGTGTCGGGCGGCCTGAAGGGGTCGAGTGGCAGGCCGTCGACCGTGATCCAGGTGAAGACGGGGTATTCGCCGTCGTCGGCCGGGACGGGCTCCGCCCCCACGACCAGTTGGGCGGGATGGCCGCCATGGCGGAGAGCGGAGACGATCGCCGCGTTCTCCTCCATAGCCGTGCCGAAACCGGACAGCAGCCTGCGGGTGACCAATACGGCGGTCACGGGCGGATGGCCCTTGGAGGCGCGCGTGCGGGGCTGATCCGCTTCCTGGATGAGACCAGGAAGGGTGTGACGGCGTGACTGGTACGTCTTCAGCAATTCCGTGATCACCGCATGCTCCTTGTCCCGGCGACCGGCACCGGCCCGGTTCCGGCACGGCGCAGCGCGTCGCGAATCTGGGCCAGTCCGTGGACCGGTTCGGTCACTGCGATACCGTCCGCGTCGTATCCGACGGCCGCAGGGAAGGCACGCCCGGCCTGTTCCGCGGCCTCGTCGGTGTCCGCCAGCCGGAACTCCACCGGCCGGTCGGTCAGCGCCTCGTACCTGCTGCGCTGGGCCTCAAGCGCCGAGCAGTAGGGGCAGGACTCCGAGGTGTAGATCACGAAGCGGTCGATGCCGCTGAGCGGCGGGCGTACCCGTGCGGCGGAGCGCCGCCACATCCAGGCTGCTGCCGCGCTCGCCAGAGCCACGGAGCTGCCGGCGCTGATGGTGGCAGCAGGGGAGGGCAGGCCGCACAGCATCCCCCACCATGCGAGAGCGGCGACGGCGGCACAGGCCGCGGCGTGCAGCATCGAGAAGCGGGTCTGCGACCAGCTTCCGAAGCAGGCACAGCGACGGCCGCGCAGCACGACGGCCGCTACGGCGTAGCAGCTGAAGCACACGGTGAGCAGCAGCAGCCGCAGCCGAACGGGGAGCGGAGCCAGCATGGCGGCCACGGCGGCGCATTCGGCCGCACTCACCGTATGCGGTCCCAGGAGGCGGCGGAGCCGGCCCGTCACCGGCCATACGACGGCGGTCGATTCGCGATCGGCGAGTTTCGCGATGACACTGACCCACATCAATCCGCAGCCCGCCACGAGCGCGGCGGCGCCAGGCAGAACGTTCATGAGACCTCCTCGGCCAAGAGCCAGCCGTCCGCGAGCCCTTGGCGGATTTCTTCGGCGAGGGCGGCCGGGGCCTCTCCCGTCCCGGTGGGGAGACATCGGAGCAGGTCCACCAAGTCGGTACTGACCCGTTGGATACCAAGCCCCGCGCGGTCGAGAGCGATGGCATCGCCGAACGGCATCGCCACCAGGCGGATGCCGCTCCTCAGTGCCAAGATCACTGGGCTACCCCCTCGTACAGTGCGTCGCCGTAGCGGACCGCCGTGACGTGCAGTCGTTGCAGCGCGAGCGCGTCGAACAGGATCGTGTGGGAGTCGGCGAGTACGGCCTTGAGCGCGTCGCGATCGATCCACGGACTCGACTCGACGCGGTCCATCAGCGCGGTGCGCTGTTCCCGACGGCCCAGGGCACGGGTGACAAACGCGGCCGCGAGCAGCTGCTCGCGTTCCATGGGCGCGACATCGGCCGGCCGCCACTGGGACGGAACGAGGGAGCGCAGCAGCGGCACCGGGTCGGCATATCCGTGGCGCGTCCGCATGCTGAGCCGCCCGTCGAGGGCGAGCCCGGCAAGGGTTCCCACCACGACCGGATGCGCGCACACCCGCACCGGGGCCCGGCCCATCAGCCCCGGCCCGGAGAGCGGGGTGGCCTCCATCGTCTTGATGATGGCTGTGAGCATGGCCCTCGTACCGGTTGTGTCGTCGTCAGCGGGCACCAGGTGGCTGGCGACGTAGGCGGCGCTGACCGGTACGCGACTCCCTCGGGCTTCCAGGGACAGCCACTTGCCGTGTTCCATGCGTTCTGGCGGCGGGCTCTCACCCTCTCCATCGGCTGGGGGCGCTTCGGCGGCGGCCTCGATGGGCTTCGGCCTGAGCCAGGCACGCCATCCGCGCCGTCCGCGCAGGTCTGTGTTGGGCGAGGCGTCGGCCAGGCGTACCCATCCGGAGCGCAGGCGCCCGAGGGTCGGCGGGGGCGCTGCCATCGCGTCGGCCAGCACCGCGCCGCTCAACGGGCGAGTCGAGCCCGGCCATGTCGCGCCGCCCTCCGGCGGCCAGGCATCGGCCTCGTGGAAGTAACGGGGCCAGCCCGGATCGCTCGCGCGCAGCCACGCCGGACTGCCATCGATCACCTCGGTCCCCGGCATCAGCCGATCCCGTCTGCGCTGGAGCACCGGCACGTTCACGTGAACGTGCACCCGCCGCAACCGATCGCCACCTGCGGCGGCAATGGCCGCCGCACCCAGGCCGCCTCCATCACCGAGCACCCCTGCGGACTCGTCCGCTCCAGCCAGGGAGTCCTCGACCGCGTGAGCCAGCGCACGGCGCAGCGCCACCGTCGGGTTGCGGTGCCCGACGAGCCGCTGAGCCGAGTCGATCAGTTCCCGCAGGCCCAACTCCATCAGTTCCAGACGTTCTTTCCCCCCGGTGACCGTGAGAGTCGTCCCGCAGGCAAGCTGGAAAACGTTCTCGTACGGTGTGAGCGGAGCATGCGGCACCACACCCCCCAATGCGGCAGCCACCGCTGCGGACCAGGGCGGTGTCTCACCGACCAGTTCCCGCAAGTCCGTCGAGAAATGAAGGGCATCGTCCCGGACAGAGTAGAAAAGAGGTGCCTGGGACAGCGGACCACGTCCCAACTGCCCAGTTCTCCGACATACCCAGGTCGCCGCGACAATTCCCGCGTCTTTGAACGCAGACACTGTGACCTTGTCTTGGGTTCTCTCGGGAGACGCGCGATGCCGTCTTCCGCAAGAGCAGATGGAGTCGACGGTGATTTCGGCGCCTTTCACGGCACCGATGAATCCTTCACTGGCACCCTGGGCCATGCATTGCGTAAGAGTTTTCACGAATCAAACCTCATCCGTGGCGCGAAACGGGAATTCCCGCCGGATCGGGCGTGAGAGATCATGAGATCTGACATCGCATGAATCGATGTCAGTGAAATTCATCGTGAGCGGCGAGCCAGTGAGCCGTCAACAGGCACAGGGAAAGTAGATTTTCGCACTATCTAGGCTGAAGTCATCGATCACCGTGCCGGTTCCACTAGTTGGGTCCGTCTGGCTTCCTGGACCGCCCACTTCGATTGGCTTCTCGCTGCACGAGAGTCGAACTTGGCGCGATACTGGTATTGAAACCGGCAGGTGAACCCGGCGATCGCTCCGCGAAACCTCGTGTCTGATAATGCTCATTGGATCGTGGAGCGTTCCTTTGATGCGATTGCTCGGTTGTGCGCCGTGTCCGTCGGAGTGCTCCCGCACCACCTTCGCAACAGTGCGGTCGAGTGTGGCGACCGGCTGTCGGGCCTCAACTGACGAAACGAGGGCGTCGGGCACAGTAGTGAGTGGGACGAGTGGGCGGGCGTCGAAAAGGTCCACCGGGCCCAGGAGTTGATGGGTCCTCCCTAGGAGGAGACCCCCTGATCGGTGAACACAATCTCCACTACAGCTGGTGGATGCACTACCCGCGGCAGTGGGCCAACAGTGAGGACAACAAGCACCTGGGTCTGGCCCTGACCCTGGACAGCCAGGTCAACCTGCGGATGCTGCGGTGCACACTCGCGCTGGAACTGACCCACCACAACGATGGACTACTGGCTACGAAGGTTACGTTTAAGCACGTGCCCGTGGCCACGACGGAGAGGCGTGCCGCCCGTCTGGGCGGGCAGCAGAGCATATTCATGGTCGAAGTCGGCAAGGCAGAACTGAAGTTTCCCCGTGATCGTGGACACAGTTGCGTTAGGCAGCGAGGCTCTGGTCCTGCTGATAGCGCAGGCGCGTCTCGTGAGGGGTGAGATATCCCCAGCGGATGTGCTTGCGGAGCCTGCGTCGGTTGTAGAAGGTCTCGATGAACGTGAAGATCTCGGCTCGGGCGGTGGCCCGGTCGGGCCAGAAGCGGGTCCCGATCTCCTCTTTGAGGACGGCCCAGAAACTCTCGGCTGCGGCGTTGTCGTAACAGATCCCGGTCCGGCCCATGCTCTGCCGGCCGTTCAACTCCCTTATTCTGATGCTGAGTTGAGAGGAGGTGTATTCCGATCCGCGGTCCGAATGGATCACGCAGCGCGGCTGCAGGCGGCCGAGGGCCGCGGCCATGTCGAGGGCGTCGACGACCAGGTCGGCGCGGTGGTGATCGGCCATCGAGTAGCCGATGATCTCGCGCGTGGCCAGGTCCAGCCACGAGGCGAGGTAGAGCCAGCCCTCGGAGGTGGGGATGTAGGTGATATCCCCGACGATCTTCCGCCCGGGGCGGTCGGCGTGGAAGTCGCGGCCGATCAGGTCGGGAGCCGGGGCGGCCCTGGGGTCCTGCCGGGTAAGGTTGCGCCGCCCGGTGCGTCGGGTGTGGCCGGCGATCCGGTGCTCGCGCATGACGCGCTCGACACGCTTGTGGTTGACCGGCCGGTCCTGACGCCTCAACTCGGCCGTGACACGCGGGACGCCGTAGGTGCCTTTGGACGCGAGGTGGATGACGGTGATCTCGTGGGCCAGGGCCTGATCCGCCCGGTGCCGCACCGCGCGGGCCTGGACGCCGGCGGCCCAGGCGTAGTACGTGGAGCGGGCTGTCTTCATTACCCGGCACAGCAGGACGATCGTGAAGTGCGCCTTCTCCGCGTGGATGAACCGGCATATGTCGCTCACCGATCGCTCTCCTTCGCGAAGAAAGCTGTCGCTTTTTTAGGATCTCGATCGTTTTCGCCTGCTCCACGGTGAGCTTCCGAAGGCGTGTCAGCTCCTCGTCCCGGTCGTCCTCGCCCTGCTGGACGGGCGTCGCCGGCGCGGCCCCGGCGGCCCGGGCTTTCTTCACCCAGCCCCGCAGGGACTCCGGGCTGATCCCGAGCTCCCGGGCGACATCCGTCACCGTCCGGCCCGACGACCGCACGAGGCCGATCGCGTCCCGCTTGTACTCGTCCGAGTACCGCTTCGTGTACTTGCTTCCCACCTGGCACTACTTCCTCTGGAACCTCTCAGATCCCAGTCTCCAGGTGTCCACGATCAAGGGGAAGCTTCAC
>NZ_JBHVHQ010000073.1:0-18008 GCF_042800135.1 Streptomyces sp. NPDC057654
AGGACCTCGGCGAACAGGGCGCACAGCGCCGTCTCCCGCGGCGTCCCCGGCTCCCGGCCGCCGGAGCGGGCGGAGGCGGCGGCGAAGTCGGGCGCGGGCAGCGCGGTGCGGTCGAGCTTGCCGTTCTGCCGCAGCGGCAGCACATCGAGGGTCGTGAACGCCGACGGCACCATGTAGTCCGGCAGCGCCGTCCCGACGTGCCCGCGCAGCTCGGCCGGGCTCGGCGCCGCGCCCTCGGCAGGCACGACGTACGCGACGAGACGCTTGCCGCCGGGCCCCTCCTCGTGGACGGCTACGGCCGCGCGGGCGACGTGCGGGTGGGTGGCGAGCGCCGCCTCGATCTCGCCGAGTTCGATGCGGAAGCCGCGCACCTTCACCTGGTGGTCGGTGCGGCCCAGATACTCCAGCCGCCCCTCGGCGTTCCACCGCACGAGGTCGCCGGTGCGGTACATGCGAGCGCCGGCCGGGCCGTACGGATCGGCGACGAACCGCTCCCCCGTCAGCCCCGGCCGCGCGACATAGCCGCGGGCCAGCGCCGCGCCCGCCAGGTACAGCTCCCCTGCGACGCCCGGCGCGACCGGGCGCAGCGCGCCGTCGAGCACGTACGCCCGCGAGTTGGCGATCGGCCGCCCGATGGGGGCGACGCCCGGCCAGCCCGCCGTGGACGCGGGCAGCGTGTACGCCGTCACCGCGTGGGTCTCCGACGGTCCGTAGTGGTTGTGCAGCCGTCGCCCCTCCCCCCGGGCCGCGAACGCGCGCACCGCGCCGCCGAGCGTCAGCGCCTCGCCCCCCTGCACGAGCCGCTTCAGCGCGGGGAGCCGCGCGCCCTGCTCCTCGGCGGCCTCGCACAGGGCGTCCACGACGAGGTTCGGGGCGTGCAGCTCCGCCACCCGATGGCGCTCCAGCCAGGCGACGAGCCGCTCCGGGTCGCGCCGCACCTCCTCGGGGCAGGCCACCAGCGTCTTGCCGTGCAGCAGCGCCGAGAGGATCTCCTGCACCGACACGTCGAAGCTGACGGCCGTGAACTGCGCGACGCGGGTGCCCGGCGGGCTCGGCAGCTCCGCCGCGTGCCAGGTCAGCAGGTTCTTCAGCGCGCCGACGGTCATCACGACGCCCTTCGGCTTCCCCGTCGACCCGGAGGTGTAGATGACGTACGAGGGGTGGGCGGGCAGCAGGGCGGCGGGCCGTTCGTCGGCCGTGACGTCCGGCACGGGCAGCCCCTCGCCGCCGAGGAACTCGGCCGGCTCCGGGCCGTCCAGTACGAGCCGGGGCGCGCTCGCCGCGTCGGCGGGCGGCAGGGACGGGGACGCGGCGACACTGGTCAGCACCAGTACGGGGCCGATGTCCGCCAGCATGTGGGCGATGCGCTCGACCGGGTACGCCGGGTCGACCGGTACGTATCCGGCACCCGCCTTGATCACGGCCAGCAGCGAGACGACCTGGTCGATGGAGCGCGGCAGGGCCACCGCCACATACCGCTCCGGGCCCGCGCCGTGCTCGATGAGCAGCCGGGCCAACCGGTTCGCCCGCGCGTTCAGCCGCTCGTACGACAGCTCCTCGTCCTCGAAGACGACGGCCGTCGCGTCCGGGGTACGGGCGGCCTGCGCCTCGAACAGCTCCGGCAGCGAGGCGTCGGGCACGGGAAGGGCGGTGTCGTTCCACTCGTGGAGCACACGCCGTCGCTCGGCCGGTTCGAGGACGTCGATGGCGCTGACGGGGAGGTCGGGGCGGGCGGCCACGGCGGTGAGCACGCGCACCAGGCGGCCGGCGATGGTGCGCGCCGTCTCGCGGTCGAACAGGTCGGCGCTGAACTCCAGCAGACCGCCGATGCCCGCCGGAGCGCCGCCGGCCGGTCGCCGCTCCCCGAGCGAGAACAGCAGGTCGAAGCGGGCTACGCCGGTGCCGACGCGGTGGCCGGAGACGGTGACGTCCGGGGAGGCGTCGGGGGGCGTCGCGGCGGGGTCTGATTCGCTGTGGTGGCCCGCCGTGTTGAAGGCCAGCATCGTCTGGAACAGCGGGTGCCGGGACATCGACCGGACCGGCTTGACCACATCCACCAGTCGCTCGAACGGCACGTCCTGATGCGCGTAGGCGGCGAGCGCCGTCTCCCGCACCCGGCCCACGAGCTCGGTGAAGACCGGGTCGCCCGACACGTCCGTGCGCAGGACGAGGGTGTTCACGAAGAATCCGACGAGGTCCTCCACGGCGGCGTCGGTGCGGCCCGCGATGGGGGTGCCGACCGGTACGTCCGTCGATCCGCTGAGCTTGGCCAGCAGTGTCGCCAACGCGGCCTGCACCACCATGAACACGCTGGACTGCGTCGCCCGCGCCACCTGGACGAGCCCCGCGTGCACCTCGGCGGGGACCTCGAAGGCGACCTCGTCGCCCTGGTAGGTGGTCTCCGCCGGGCGCGGCCGGTCGGTGGGGATCTCCAGCTGGTCCGGCAGCCCGGCCAGGGTCTGTTGCCAGTACGCGAGCTGGCGGGAAACGGCACTGGCGGGGTCGTCCTCGGAGCCGAGGATGTCGCGCTGCCACAGGGCGTAGTCCGCGTACTGCGCCGGGAGCGGCGCCCAGTCCGGGGCCCGGCCCGCAGTCGAGCGCGCCGTGTAAGCGGCCGTCAGGTCGCGGACGAGCAGCGGCATGGACCAGCCGTCGGTGGCGATGTGGTGCACCAGGATCAGCAAGACGCGCTCGCCGGGACCGGTCTCGAACAGCCTGACGCGCAGCGGCGGTTCGCGGGTCAGGTCGAAGGAGTGCCGCGCGGCGCGCGCCAGCTCCCCGGCGAGGCCGTCCTCGGACGTGGCGACGACCGTCAGCTCCGGCACGGCCCCGCGCTCCGGCAGGACGCGCTGGTACGGGCCTTCGGCGTCCTCGGCGAAGACCGTGCGCAGGGTCTCGTGCCGCGCCACGACATCGGCGAACGCGGCGCGGAGCGCCTCGGCGTCCAGCGCGCCGGACAGCCTGATGCCGGTGGGGACGTTGTACGTCGGGCTGGGGCCCTCCAACTGGTGGAGGAACCACAGGCGTTGCTGCGCGTACGAGAGGGGAAGCCGATCGGGCCGGGCGCATACCGTCAGCGGGGCCCTCCCCTCTTCCGAACCGGACAGCGCGGCGGCGAGAGCAGCGACGGTCGGCCGTTCGAAGAGCTGACGGACCGACAGTTCGGTGCCGAGTGCCGTACGGGCGCGGGCAGCCAGCCGTGTCGCGAGGAGCGAGTGGCCGCCCAGCTCGAAGAAGTCGTCGTCGACGGTGACGCGGTCCACGCCGAGCACCTCGGCGAAGATCCCGCACAGGATCTCCTCCTGCGGGGTGCGGGGCTCGCGGCCGGCGGTCTCCGCACCGTATTCGGGTGCGGGCAGTGCCTTGCGGTCGAGCTTGCCGTTCGGGGTGAGCGGCAGCGCGCCGAGGGTGACGACGGCGGACGGCACCATGTAGTCGGGCAGGGCCTCGCCCACGTGGCGGCGCAGCGCGCCCGCGTCCGCTTCCGCGCCGTCGGCGGGCACGACGTACGCCACGAGGCGCTTGTCGCCGGGCCGGTCCTCACGCACCACGACGGCGCTGTGCGCGACGAGGGCCGAACGACCCAAAACCGCCTCGATCTCGCCGAGTTCGATGCGGAAGCCCCGGATCTTCACCTGGAAGTCGGTGCGCCCGATGTACTCCAGCTCGCCGTCCGCACTCCACCGCACGAGGTCACCGGTCCGGTACATACGGGTCCCGGCCCGGCCGTACGGGTCGGCGACGAACCGCTCCGCCGACAGCCCCGGACGCTGGTGGTAGCCGCGCGCCAGGCCCTCCCCCGCGATGTACAGCTCACCGCTGGTGCCGGGCGCGACCGGACGGAGCCCGGCGTCCAGCACGTACAGCCGGGTATTGCGGATCGGCCGCCCGATCGGCGGCGGCGCCTGCGCGCCCGTACGGGAATACCAGGCCGCCGCGTACACCGTGGCCTCGGTCGGCCCGTAGATATTCGCCAGCCGCTCCGCACCCACCGCCCGCACGATGCCGTTCGCGGCCTGCGCGGACAGCGCCTCGCCCGCCAGGACCACGCTGCGCGCGGTGACGGGGAGCCGGCCCTCGCCGACGATCTGGGACATCGCCGAGGGCACGCCGCTCACCAGGCCGGCGGCCACGGCCGTCCGGGAGCCGTCGGCGAGTGCGAGCAGGTCCCGTACGACCTCGATCGAACCGCCCGAGAGCAGTGGCCCGAACATCTCGAAGACGGAGACGTCGAAGTTGAGGGACGTGGACGCCACCACATGAGCCAGCTCCTCGGCCCCGAACTCCGCCGCCGCCCACGCCGCCAGATCCGCGACGTTCTCATGCGGCACCACCACTCCCTTCGGCATCCCCGTGGACCCTGACGTGTAGATCGCGTACGCCGGGTGGAGGGGGGACAGCGTACCGGAGCGGTCCGCGTCCGTCGGGTCGGAGGCGGGGCGGTCCGCGACGGCCTCGACGGTCTGCCGGTCGTCGAGCACCAGGCGCTTCGGTCCGTCGTCCGGCAGCCGCGACAGCACGTCGTCGACCGTGATCAGGAGCGCGGGTGCGGCGTCGGTGAGCAGGTGGGCGATGCGGTCGGTCGGATAGTCGGGGTCCACCGGTACGTACGCCGCCCCTGCTTTGAGCACGGCGAGGAGGGACACGATGGTCAGTTCCGAACGCGGCAGGGAGATCCCCACGAAGCCCTCGGGGCCCGCGCCCAGCGCGATCAGGAGATGCGCGAGCCGGTTGGCACGCTCGTTCAACTCGGCGTAACTCAGCGTGACTTCACCATATGTGACGGCGACGGCATCGGGCGTACGGGCCGCCTGACGCTCGAACAGTTCCGGCAGCGTCGCCCGTGGCACCTCGGCCGCCGTGTCGTTCCACTCCTCCAGCACCCGCCGCCGCTCGTCCGCGCCCAGCACGTCCACCTGACTGACCGCCAGCTCCGGCGCGGCCGTCACCGCCTCCAGCAGCCGCACGAACCGCTCGCCGATCCGCTCGACAGAGGTGTGGTCGAACAGGTCGGTGCTGTACTCGATGATGCCGTTGATCCCGTCGGGCGCGCCGTCGGCGGCCCGCCCGTCGGCGAGGGCGAAGCGCAGGTCGAACTGGGCGATGCCGGTGCCGACGCGGTGGCCGGTGACGCTGAGCCCCGGCAGCTGCCCGCCGCGCTCACCGAGGGCCGCCCGCTGGTCGACGTTGTTGAACGCCAGCATCGTCTGGAAGAGCGGGTGCCGGGACATGGACCGGGCGGGGTTGACCGCCTCCACCAGGCGCTCGAACGGCACGTCCTGGTGCGCGTACGCCGCGAGGTCCGCCTCCCGCGCGCGGGCGATCAGCTCGGTGAAGGTCGGGTTACCGGAGGTGTCGGTGCGCAGGACGAGCGTGTTGACGAAGAACCCGACCAGGTCCTCCAGCGCGTCATCCGTGCGGCCCGCGATGGGCGTGCCGAGGGGGATGTCCGTGCCGCCGGTGAGCTTCGTCAGCAGTGCCGCCAGTGCGGCCTGCACGACCATGAACAGGCTGGCCCGGTTCTCCTGGGCCAGCGTCTCCAGGCGCTGGTGCAGAGCGGCCGGTATGGCGATCGGCACGTTGTCACCGCGATAGGACGTATCCGCCGGCCGGGGCCGGTCGGTCGGCAGCCCCAGCTCCTCCGGCAGACCGGCCAATGCCTGTTCCCAATAGGCGAGCTGACGGGAGATCGGGCTGTCCGGATCCTCATCCGAGCCGAGGATGTCGCGCTGCCACAGGGTGTAGTCCGCGTACTGCACCGGCAGCGGCGCCCAGTCGGGCGCCTGCCCCATGGAGCGGCTGGTGTAGGCCGTGGTGAGGTCTCGTACCAGGAGCGGAGTCGACCAGCCGCCGTCGCTCACGATGTGGTGCACGAGGACCATCAGGACGTGTTCGTCGGGTCCGGTCTCGAAGAGCCAGGCCCGCAGCGGGAGTTCGGAGGAGAGGTCGAAGCCGTGGCGCGCCGCGCGGCGCAGTTCCTCCTCCAGCCCCGGCTCGGTGGTGCGTACGGGCGTCAGCTCGGGCCGGGCGCTCCACGGGTCCAGGACCCGCTGATACGGGCCGTCGGCGTCCTCGCCGAAGACGGTGCGCAGACTCTCGTGGCGCACCACCACGTCGCCGAGCGCGGCGCGCAGCGCGTCGGCGTCCAGGGCGCCGGACAGCCGGAGCGTGGTGGGGATGTTGTACGTGGCGCTGGGGCCCTCCAGCTGGTTGAGGAACCACAGCCGCCGCTGGGCGAAGGAGACGGGCACCCGGTCCGGGCGGGGCCGGGCTGCCAGCGCGGTCCGCGCGCCGCCGCCCGTACCGATCGCCTCGGCCAGCCCGGCGACGGTCGGCGTCTCGAAGAGCCGGCGGACGCTCATCTCCGCGTCGAAGGTGGAGCGGATGCGGCCGGCGAGGCGGATCGCGGCCAGCGAGTGGCCGCCGAGGTCGAAGAAGCTGTCGTCCACGGTGACCCGCGATACGCCCAGAACCTCGGCGAACAGCCCGCAGAGGATCTCCTCCTGCGGGGTGCGCGGCGCACGGCCGGCCTTGTCGACGCCGTACTCGGGGGCGGGCAGGGCCTTGCGGTCCAGCTTCCCGTTGGGCGTCAGCGGCAGCGCGTCGAGAGCCAGAAAGGCCGAGGGCACCATGTAGTCGGGCAGGGACGCGGCGACGTGCTTGCGGAGCGCGGCGGGGTCGAGCGCCGCACCGTCGGCGGGGACCGGATAGGCGACGATCCGCTTGTCCCCCGGCTGGTCCTCGCGCACGATCACGACGGCGCGGGTGATATCGGAGTGCGCGGTCAACGCGGCCTCGATCTCGCCGAGTTCGATGCGGAAGCCGCGGACCTTGACCTGGAAGTCGGTGCGGCCGATGTACTCCAGCTCGCCGTTCACATGCCATCGCACCAGGTCACCCGTACGGTACATACGACCGCCGGCCGGACCGTACGGGTCCGCGATGAACCGCTCCGCCGACAGGTCCGGGCGACGGTGGTACCCACGGGCCAGGCCGTCGCCCGCGATGTACAGCTCACCCGCCACACCCGGCGCGACCGGACGGAGCCCGGCGTCCAGGACGTACACCTGCGTATTCGCGATCGGCCGCCCGATCGACACCGCTCCGCCGGAAGCCTCCACCTCCGACGCCGTCGACCAGATCGTCGTCTCCGTCGGACCGTAGAGATTCGTCACCGAACGGCCCGCACCAGCCAGCGCACCCGCCAGATCACCCGACAACGCCTCACCGCCGACCAGCACCCGCACACCCGACAGATCCGTGCCGGTCTCGACGACCGCGTGCCACAGGCTGGGAGTCGCCTGCATCACCGTGGTGCCGGAGAGCTTGATCAGGTCGGTCAGCGCGGCGGGGTCCTTGACCGTGTCGCGGGAGGCGAGAACCAGACCCGCGCCGTTGAGCAGCGGGAGGTACAGCTCCAGACCCGCGATGTCAAAGCCGACGGTCGTGACCGCCAACAGCCGTTCTTCTGCGCCGAGTTGGAATCGCAACTGCATCGAGGACAGGAAATTGACCAGCGCCGAACCCGGTACCACCACCCCCTTCGGGCGCCCCGTCGAACCCGAGGTGTAGATCGCGTACGCGGCGTGGGACGGCGAGCGGCCCGGGACCCGTACGTTCTCGGGCGAGCGGTCGCCGAGGTCCAGGGCCTGGAGGTCGGCCTCGGTCAGGGTGAGGACCGGCCGGGCGTCCTCCAGGACGTAGTCGATACGGTCCTGCGGAAACTCCGGGTCCACCGGCACATACGCCGCACCCGACTTCAACACCGCCAGCAGCGACACCACCAATTCCACCGAACGCGGCAACACCACCGCCACAAACCGCTCCGGACCCGCACCCCGCTCCACGAGATACCGGGCGACACGGTTGGCGCGGGCGTTCAGCTCCGCGTACGACAGCTCAGCACCCTCGAAAACCAACGCCGTCGCATCCGGCGTACGCGCCGCCTGCACCTCGAACAGCCCCGCCACCGACTGCTGCGGCACATCGCACGCGGTGTCGTTCCACTCCACCAGCACCCGCCGCCGCTCGGCGGCGGCGAGGACGTCGAGCCGTGCGACAGGCACGTCGGGGGCTGCGACGACTGCCGCGAGCACCCGGACGAACCGGTCCGCGATCTGCTCGGCAGTCGTGCGGTTGTAAAGGTCGGTGCTGTAGTTCAGCGCGCCTGCCAGCCCCGCCGGCCGCCCGTCGGGGCCGTGCTGCTCGCCCAGCGTGAAGGAGAGGTCGAAGCGCGCGAACCCGCTGCCCGTCGGATGCTCGGCGACGGTGAGGCCCGCCGTGCGGTCGGCCGCCGCGCGGGCCTGGCTCTCGTCGTTGTTGTTCCAGGTCAGCAGGGTCTGGAAGAGCGGGTGCCGGGACATCGAGCGGGTCGGGTTGAGGACTTCGACCAGCCGCTCGAAGGGCACGTCCTGGTGCTCGTACGCGGCCAGGCCGGCCTCCCGCACCCGGCCGACCAGATCACGGAAGGTGGGGTTGCCGGAGACGTCGGCGCGCAGCACGAGCGTGTTGACGAAGAACCCGACCAGGTCGTCCAGCGCGTCGTCCATACGGCCCGCGATGGGCGTGCCGACCGGGATGTCGTCCCCCGCGCCCAGTTTCGACAGCAGGGCGGCCAGGGCCGCCTGCGCCACCATGAACACGCTCGCGCGGGTCTCCCGCGCCAGCCCCGCGAGCCCGGCGTGCACCGCGGCCGGCACCTCGATGGGGAGGGTGTCGCCGCGGTAGGAGGCGGTGGCGGGGCGGGGCCGGTCCGTCGGCAGCTCCAGTTCCTCCGGGAGGCCGTCGAGCGTGGCCCGCCAGTAGGCGAGTTGCTGCGAAATGACGCTCTCCGGGTCGTCCTCGGAGCCGAGGACTTCCTGTTGCCAAATGGTGAAGTCCGAGTACTGGACCGGGAGTTCCTCCCAGTCCGGCGCCCCGCCCTCGCGCCGGGCCGTGTAGGCGGTGAGCAGGTCGCGTACGAGCACCGGAGTCGACCAGCCGTCACCTGCCATGTGGTGCACGAGGATCAGCAGCACGTGGTCCTCGGGGCCGGCCTCGAAGAGCGTCGCCTTCAGCGGGATGTCGGCGAGCGGGTCGAAGGCGTGACGGGCGGCCGACTCCAGCGCGCGGTTCAGCTCCGGTGCGTCGACGGGTACGACGGTCAGCTCGGGCCGGGCGTGCTCCGCGTCGAGGATGACCTGATGCGGGCCTTCGGGGCCGTCGGCGAAGAGAGTGCGGAGCGTCTCGTGCCGTTCCACGACATCGGCCAGGGCGGCGCGCAGCGCCTTCCGGTCCAGTTCCCCGGTCAGCCGCAGCGCGGTGGGGATGTTGTAGATCGCGCTGGGGCCCTCCAGCTGGTGGAGGAACCACAGCCGACGCTGCGCGAAAGACAGCGGAATCACGAGTTCTCCTTGTTCTTGGGCTGGCGGCGGAGGGCCGGGCGGGCCTTGGCCGCCGTCTTCTCGGCCAGGCTGCTCGCGAGGCCGGCGACCGTGGGCGCCTCGAAGAAGCCGCGGATGCTCATCTCCTTGCCGAGGGCCGAGCGGACTCGGCCGGCCAGGCGGGTCGCGAGGAGGGAGTGGCCGCCGAGGTCGAAGAAGCTGTCGTCGATGGACACCTCGGACACCCCGAGCACCTCGGCGAACAGGCCGACGAGGGTCTCCTCCTCCGGCGTCCGCGGCGTCCGGCCGGCGCTCGCGGGCCCGTAGTCGGGGGCGGGCAGAGCGTTCCGATCGAGCTTTCCGTTGGGCGTCAGCGGCAGCGCGTCGAGGGTGACGACGGCCGCGGGCACCATGTAGTCGGGCAGCGACGCGCCGATGTGCTCGCGCAGCGCGCCCGGCTCGGGGGCCGCGCCCTCGGCGGCCGGGACGACGTACGCGACCAGCCGCCTGTCGCCGGGCGCGTCCTCGCGCACCACGACCGCGCCGCGCGAGACGTCGGCGTGTCCGGTCAGGACCGCTTCGATCTCGCCAAGCTCGATGCGGAAGCCGCGGACCTTGACCTGGAAGTCGGTGCGGCCGATGTACTCCAGCTGTCCCTGAGAATTCCACCGCACCAGGTCGCCCGTCCGGTACATACGGGCACCGGCCGGACCGTACGGGTCCGCCACGAACCGCTCCGCCGACAGGTCCGGGCGACGGTGGTACCCCCGCGCCAGGCCGGCCCCCGCGATGTAGAGCTCACCAGCCACACCCGGCGCGACCGGACGCAGCGCGGCGTCCAGGACGTACACCTGCGTATTCGCGATCGGCCGCCCGATCGAGACTCCCGCGCCCGAAGCCTCCACCTCCGACGCCGTCGACCAGATCGTCGTCTCCGTCGGACCGTAGAGGTTCGTCACCGACTGAGCCGCGTCGGCCAGCGCGCCCGCCAGATCGCCGGGCAGCGCCTCGCCGCCGACCAGCACCCGTACGCCGGAGAGGTCGGCCCCGGCTTCCAGCAGCGCGTGCCACAGGCTCGGGGTGGCCTGGACGGCGGTGGCGCCGGACTGCTTGACGAGGGCGGCCAGCTCGGCGGGGTCCTTGACGGTCTCGCGGGAGGCGAGGACCAGACCCGCGCCGTTGAGCAGCGGGAGGTACAGCTCCAGACCGGCGATGTCGAAACCGACGGTCGTGACCGCCAACAGCCTTTGCCCCTCGTCGAGTTGGAACGTCGACTGCATCGAGGAGAGGAAGTTGACGAGCGCCGAACCCGGTACCACCACTCCCTTCGGGCGGCCCGTCGATCCCGAGGTGTAGATCGCGTACGCCGCCTGCGAGGGCTGCGCCGCGCGCTCGGGGTCCGTCGCCGCGTAACCGTCGAGGTCGATGGCCGACAGCTCCGCTCCGGTCAGGGTGAGGACCGGCCGGGCGTCCTCCAGAACGTAATCGATACGGTCCTGCGGAAACTCCGGATCCACTGGCACGTATGCCGCACCCGACTTCAACACGGCCAGCAGCGACACCACCAGCTCCACCGAACGCGGCAACACCACCGCCACAAACCGCTCCGGACCCGCACCCCGCTCCACGAGATACCGGGCGACACGATTGGCGCGGGCGTTCAGCTCCGCATACGACAACTCAGCACCCTCGAAAACCAACGCCGACGCGTCCGGCGTGCGCGCCACCTGAGCCTCGAAAAGCTCCGCCACCGTCTGCTGCGGCACATCGCGCACGGTGTTGTTCCACTCCACCAGCACCCGCCGCCGCTCGGCGGCGTCCAGCACGTCGATGGTGCTGACGGGGGCGCCGGGCGTCTCGGCGGCCGCTTCCAGCAGGCGTACGAGCCGCCGCGCGAACCCTTCGACAGTCGGCCGGTCGAAGAGGTCGGCGCTGTACTCGACGACGCCGTCCATGCCCTCCGGGACGCCCGCCGCATCGTGCCGCTCGGCGAGGTTGAAGGCCAGGTCGAACTTGGCGAACTCCATGCTCACCTGCTCGCCCGTGACCTCGACGCCCGGCAGCCCGACGGCGTCGCGGCCGGCCGAGCCGCCGGACTCGTTGTTGTTCCACATCAGCATCGTCTGGAACAGCGGATGGCGGGACATCGAGCGCGCCGGGTTCAGCACTTCGACCAGCCGCTCGAAGGGCACGTCCTGATGCGCGTACGCCGCCAGGTCCGTCTCCCGCACCCGACCCACCAGCTCGGCGAACGTCGGGTCGCCGGACACGTCGGTGCGCAGCACGAGCGTGTTGACGAAGAACCCGACCAGCTCGTCGAGCGCGTCGTCCGTACGGCCGGCGATGGGCGTGCCGATCGGGATGTCCTCGCCCGCACCGAGCTTCGACAGCAGGGTGGAGACGGCGGCCTGGACCACCATGAACAGGCTGGCGCGGCTCTCCCGCGCCAGTTTCGCCAGTCCGGCGTGCAGCTCGGCGCTCAGTTCGAAGGTCACGGTCTCGCCGCGGTAGGTCGCCGCCGCCGGGCGGGGCCGGTCGCGGGGCAGCTCCAACTCCTCCGGAAGATCGACCAACGCATCTTTCCAGTAGGTGAGTTGACGGGATATGGCGCTGTCGGCGTCGTCCTCGCTGCCCAGCAGTTCGCGCTGCCACAGGGCGTAGTCGGCGTACTGTACGGGCAGCGGCTCCCACTGCGGGAGGGCGCCCGCGCACCGTGCCGCGTAGGCGCGCGCCACGTCGCGGGCGAGCACGAGGTCCGACCAGCCGTCCGTGACGATGTGGTGCACCAGGAACAGCAGGACATGGTCCTCCGGGCCCACCTCGAACAGCCAGGTACGCAGCGGGATCTCGGCCGCGAGGTCGAACGGCCGGCGCGCCGCCTCGGCGACGCGCTGCCGCACGTCAGCGCCCTCGACCCGTACGACCTCCATGGCGGGGCGTGCCTCGTCGGGGGCAAGAATCACCTGGTAGCCGCCCTCGGCGTCCTCGGCGAACACCGTGCGCAGGCTCTCGTGCCGCGCCACGACGTCGGCGAGGGCGGCGGCCAGCGCCTTCTGGTTCAGCGTGCCCTTGAGGCGCAGTGCGGTGGGCATGTTGTAGGTCGCGCTCGGGCCCTCCATCTGGTGGAGGAACCAGAGCCGCTGCTGCGCGAAGGAGAGGGGCAGCCGGTCGGGGCGCTCCATGGGCACGACGGCGGTACGTGTGTCGCCGGTCGCCGCTGCGCCGAGGGCTGCGGAGAGGGCGGCGACGGTCGGGGTCTCGAAGAGCTGACGGATCGCCATCTCCACGCCGAGCGTCGAACGTGCCCTGCTGACAAGCCGGATGGCGAGGAGCGAATGCCCGCCCAGCTCGAAGAAGTCCTCATCGATGCCGACCCGCGCCACGCCCAGGATCTCCGCGAACAGCCCGCACAGGATCTCTTCGCGCGGTGAGCGCGGGCCTCGGGCGGCAGGGGCCGAGGCAAGTGCCTGGGTGCCGTAGTCGGGGACGGGCAGAGCCTTGCGGTCCAGCTTGCCGTTCCTCGTCAGCGGCAGGGCGTCGAGGACGGTGAACGCGGACGGCACCATGTAGTCGGGGAGCGACGCGGCCAGGTGGGCGTGGAGCGCGGCGGAACCGGGCGCGGCGTCGACCGTTGCATTGGGCACGACGTAGGCGGCGAGCCGCTTGTCCCCCGGCTCGTCCTCCCGCACGACCACGGCCGCCCGCGACAGCGCCGGATGCCCCGCCAACGCCGCCTCGATCTCGCCCAGTTCGATACGGAAGCCGCGCAGCTTGACCTGATCGTCCGCACGACCCACGTACTCGATGTCACCATCGGCACGCCGCCGCACCACATCACCCGTGCGATACATCCGCCCACCGGACCCGCCGAACGGATCCGCAACAAACCGCTCAGCCGTGAGTCCTGCCCGGCCGTGGTAACCACGTGCCAAGACCACGCCCGCCACGTACAGCTCACCGGGCACGCCCACCGGCACCGGCTGCAACGACGAATCCAGCACGTACGCACGGGTGTTGGCGAACGGACGGCCGATCGGCACCGGGCCGGTCGGCGTCGGCTCCCCCGGCGCCAGCCGGTACTCCAGGCAGTTCACCGTCGCCTCGGTCGGACCGTAGGCATTGAAGACCGTCACATCCGGATGCGCCGCACGCCATCCCTCCAGCACCTCACCGACAAGCGCCTCACCACCCAGAATCAACGTCCCCGACGGCGACACCTCCTCCGGCAGCGCCTCCAGAATCGACAGGTGGCTCGGCGTGCCCTTCATGAAGGACGGACGCGCACCGCGAGCCGCCGCCTCGTCCAGTTCCGCGAGCCGCACGCAGCCGCCGCTGACCAGCGGCGTGTACAGCGCGGTCACCGTCAGGTCGAACGCCAGCGGCGAATGCACCAACGACACACCCGCCACCGCACCCGCATACGCCTCACGCGCCCGCACCGCATAAGCGCCCAGCGAACGGTGCTCGACCACCACGCCCTTCGGCACACCCGTCGAACCCGAGGTGTAGATCATGTACGCGGCGTGGGACTGCGCGGGGCTGTGTCCCAGGTTGTCGTCGGACCCTCCGTCGAGGGCGAGGGTGCCGATCTCCTCCTCGGTGAGAGTCAGGACCGGCCGGGAGTCGGCGAGCATGTGGGCGATGCGCTCGTCCGGGTACTCGGGGTCGACCGGCACGTACGCGCCGCCCGCCTTCAGCACCGCCAGCATCGCCACCACATTGTCCGCCGACCGCGGCAGCACGATCGCCACGAACCGCTCCGGACCCACCCCACGCGCCACGAGAGCCCGCGCCATCCGGTTCGCGCGGCCGTTCAGCTCCGCGTAGGTCAGGGACTCGTCGCCGAAGACGAGCGCGGGGGCGTCGGGGGTGCGGGCCGCCTGTGCCTCGAAGAGTTCGGGGAGCGTCGCGTCGGGGACGTCGCGGGCGGTGTCGTTCCAGCCCTCCAGCAGCCGGCGGCGCTCGTCGGCGCGCAGTACGTCCGTACGGCCGACCGGCAGGTCCGGGTCGGCGGCGAAGGCGTCGAGGACCTGGAGCAGCCGGTCACCGATGGTCTCGACGTCGGCCTCGGTGAGCAGGTCGGGCTGGTAGAAGAAGCGGAAGCCCAGGCTGGAGTGGGGCATCGCGACGAGGCTGAGCGTGTAGTGGTTGGCGGAGGTGCTCTCGGCGGCGGAGACCCGCAGCTCGCCGGGGGCCGCGCCGGTCTGCTCGCGGGCCCGGTCGAGCGGGAAGTTCTCGAAGACGAGAGACGTGTCGAAGAGTTCGCCGATGCCGGCCTGCCGCTGGATGTCGGCGAGCCCGAGGTGCTGGTGGTCCAGCAGCCGGGACTGCTCCTCCTGTACGCGCGCGAGGAACCGTGCGAGGGGTTCGGCGGGGCGCAGCCGGGCGCGCAGCGGGAGGGTGTTGATGAAGAGGCCCACCATGTCCTCGACGCCCGGCAGGTCCGCCGGGCGGCCGGAGACGGTGACGCCGAACACCGCGTCGTCGCTGCCGGTGAGGCGGCCGAGCACGAGCGCCCAGACGCCCTGGACCACGGTGTTCAGGGTCAGGCCGTGGGCGCGGGCCCGTTCGGTGAGCGCGGTCGTCGCCTCTTGCGTGAGCCCGAATTCGTGCCGTCGCGGTGCGGCCGGCATCCGGCCCGCGTCCATGGGGGCGATGCGGGTCGGTTCGGTCAGCCCGGCCAGCGACTCCTGCCAGGCCCGTTCCGCGGCGGGCCGGTCCTGCTCGGCCAGCCAGTCGAGGTAGTGCCGGTAGGGCCGCGCCTCGGGGAGGCCGCCGGCGTCGCCGCGGCTGATGTAGAGGGCGTAGAACTCGCGGAGCAGGACGGGCAGGGACCAGCCGTCGAGCAGGGTGTGGTGCATGGAGAGCACCAGCCGGTGCTGCCGGTCGGCGAGCTTGACCAGCAGGAACCGTACGAGCGGGGGGCGGCTCACGTCGAAGCGGCGGGCGCGGTCGGCGGCGACGAGCCGGTCGGCCTCGGCCGTGCGCTCCGTCTCGTCGGCGATGGCGCTGAGGTCGGCGTCCTCCCAGGGCAGCGGGACCGCGCGGGCGACGAGCTGGGCCCATTCGCCGGTCTTGCGCTGCCGGAAGGCGGCCCGGAGGTTGGAGTGGCGCTGGAGGAGCGCGCCGCCGGCGGCCCGCATCGCCTCGTGGTCCAGCTCGCCGTCCAGCTGGAAGACGAGCTGGACGGTGTAGACGTCCGGCGCCGCCTCGTCGTACACGCTGTGGAAGAGCAGCCCTTCCTGCAACGGGGACAGCGGCAGAATGTCCTCGATTACCCGCGACTGTCGGCTCACGTTCAGATCTCCCACTCGGCTACCAGGTCGTCTTCGAATTCATCGATCTCGTGCTGCGTGATCGAGCCGAGGCCCACGTCGGAGGGGGTGAGCCCGCCCGCGTCGGGGTGTTCGGCGTGTTCGGCCAGCGCGGTCAGCGCCCGGAACCAGCCCTCGGCCAGTTCCCGTACGCGCTTCTCGTCCAGCAGTCGTTCGGCGAAGGTCCAGGACGCGACCAGCTCCGGGCCGCGCGCGCCGTCCTCGGTGAGGGCGTTGAGGCCCAGGACGTGCGGGAGCGGCATCTTGTCGTCGGTGCCCGGTGCGTTGCCGTCCGCTTCCGGGGTGAGGGCCCAGTCGGCGTCTACAGCTGTAGCCGCGGCGGTGGCGAACCGGCCCAGGTAGTTGAAGCCGAGCTGCGGCGCGCCGAGGCCCGCGAGTTCGGCGGCGGTGTCCGGGTTGAGGTAGCGCAGCAGGCCGTAGCCGATGCCGTTGTCCGGGACGGCCCGCAGCCCTTCCTTGACGCGCTTGAGCAGCGCGCCCGCGGCGGGTCCGGCGGCCCACGCCTGTGCGCGGTCCAGCCCCGACACATCCAACCGCACGGGGTACACGCTCGTGAACCACCCCACGGTGGCGGATACGTCGACGCCGCCGACGGCGTCCTCCTCGCGGCCGTGGCCTTCGAGGTCCACGAGGACGTCAGGGGACCGGTCGTCGCCGCGCCATTCGGCGACGGCGAGCGCGAACGCCGACAGCAGGACGTCGTTCACCCCGGCCCGGAAGGTGCTCGGCACGGTGGTCAGGAGGGCGTCCGTGACGTCGGCGGGCAGCCGCAGCGTCACCGATCCCGCCGAGCCGTACGTGTCCAGCTCCGGGTCGAGCGGACCGGCGCCGATCACAGGGCCGGGGGCCGCGAGCGTCCGCCGCCACAGCTCCAACTCTGCTGCTCTGGAAGCCTTTTCGGACTCCTCCGTCAGCCTTCGGACCCAGCCGCGGAAGGACGTCGCCACCGGTTCCGGCGCCGCGTCGCGGCCCGCGGCGGCCGCTCGCCACGCGTCGGCGAGCGCGGGCACCAGCACCCGCCAGGACACGCCGTCCACCGCGAAGTGATGCACCATCACCAGCAGCCGCCCCGGCTCGTCCGGGCCCCGGTCGAACCACACCACCCGCACCATCGCGCCGTCGGCGGGCGACAGCCCATCGCGCGCCGCCTCCGCCTCGGCCGCGTACTGGGCGGCGCGGGCCGCGTCGTCCATGCCGTGCTGGTCGACGCGGAGCACACACTCCTCGGCCCGTACGGAGCCGGGCGCGGCGACCTCCATCGTCCAGTCGGCCGCGGCGGGCGCGGCAGTGACCTTCAGGCGCAGTGCGTCGTGGTGGTCGAGCACGGTCTGCACGGCGGTCACCAGGTCGCGCCGGTCCATGCCGGCCGGGGCCTGGAGGACCGTGGACTGGTTGAACCGGTCGAGGGGGCCGCCGCGCCCGGCGAGCCAGTGCATGACCGGTGTCAGCGGTACGGGGCCGACCCCCGCGCCCGGCGCTTCGGCGACCGCGCCTCGGGCGGCCGCGACGGCTCCGGCGAGGGCCGCGACGGTCTTGTGGTCGAAGACGTCGCGCGCCGACAGCTCCAGCCCGGCCCGGCGGGCGCGGCTGACCAGCTGGATGGACATGATGCTGTCGCCGCCCAGCTCGAAGAAGCTGTCGTCGATCCCCACCCGCTCCATTCCCAGGACCTCGGCGAACAGCCCGCACAGCAGTTCCTCGCGCGGTGTGCGCGGGGCGCGGCCGGTGAGTTCGGCGCGGTACTCGGGTTCGGGGAGGGCCTTGCGGTCGAGCTTGCCGTTCGGGGTGAGCGGCAGGGCGTCGAGGGTCACGAACGCGGCGGGCACCATGTAGTCGGGCAGTGTGGCGGAGAGGAATTCCCGCAGCTCGCCGACGGCGGGGGCCTCGGCTCCGGCCGGCAAGCCACCGGATACGCCACCCGGTACGCCGTCCGGCACGAGGTAGGCCACGAGGCGCTTCTCCCCCGGCCGGTCCTCGCGGACCAGGACGGTGCACTGGGCGATCCGGCCGTGCGCGGAGAGGGCCGCTTCGACCTCGCCGAGCTCGATGCGGAAGCCGCGGACCTTCACCTGGTCGTCGGCGCGTCCGGCGTATTCGAGCACGCCGTCCTTGCGCCACCGGGCGAGGTCGCCGGTGCGGTACATGCGGGCGCCGGCCGGTCCGTACGGGTCGGCGGTGAACCGCTCCGCCGTCAGGGCGGGGCGGCCGAGGTAGCCGCGGGCGAGGCCGCCGCCCGCGATGTACAGCTCGCCCGCGACGCCGGGCGCGACCGGCCGCAGCCCCGCGTCGAGCACGTACACCTGGGTGTTGT
>NZ_JBHVHQ010000074.1:0-18003 GCF_042800135.1 Streptomyces sp. NPDC057654
GACTTCCCCGCCGAGCTGGCGTGGTTCGCCGGGCGCGGCTGGCTCGACGGGTCGGCCGCCCCGGAGCGGCTGCGGCTGTCGCCGGAGGGGCTGGCGCACTCGGACGCGCTGGGCCCCGAGCTGTTCTCGCCCGCGGTGCGCGCCGCGATGGCCGACTACGACCTGAAGTGAGCGGGCGTCACATGACCAGCCTTCATCCGCCGGACGGCGGACGGGATTTGACGCTCCTGTACCGGGGGCCGCTCGCGTCGTGCGACTACGACTGCCCGTACTGCCCGTTCGCCAAGCGCCGCGACAGCACGGCGGCGCTCCGGGCCGACCGCGCCGCGCTGGAGCGCTTCACCGGCTGGGCCGGGGAGCAGCGCGACGACCGGCTGTCGGTGCTGTTCACGCCGTGGGGCGAGGGCCTGGTGCGGTCCTGGTACCGGCGTGCGCTGGTCGAGTTGAGCCGGCTGCCGCATGTGCGCAGGGTGGCGATCCAGACCAACCTCAGCTGCCGCACCGGCTGGCTCGCCGAAGCGGACACGGACACGGTCGCGCTGTGGTGCACGTACCATCCGGGCCAGACTCCGTACGGCCGGTTCCTCGACCGGACGCGGGAGTTGGCGGCGCTGGGCGTGCGCTTCAGCGTCGGGATGGTGGGTCTCCCCGAGCATCTGGAGGAGGCGCGCAGGCTGCGCGCCGACCTCCCCGGCCATGTCTATCTGTGGGTCAACGCCGCCGAGGGCCGCACCTATACCGACGCGGAGGCCGGGCTGTGGACGGCCCTCGACCCGCTCTTCCCGTACAGCCGCCATCCGCACACGAGCCGCGGACTGCCGTGCCGTACGGGCGAGTCGGTCGTCTCGGTGGACGGCGACGGCACGGTGCGCCGCTGCCATTTCGTCCGTGCCGAGCTGGGCAATCTGTACGACGGCACGTACCGCGCGGCGCTGCGCCCGCGCCCCTGCCCGCTCGCGGTCTGCGACTGCCATATCGGCTATGTGCACCTGGAGTCGCTGCCGTTGTACGACGTGTTCGCGGGCGGCGTGCTGGAGCGCGTACCGGCGGCGCGGTCGCTGACGGCCGGTCAGCCCTTGCGGCCCACACCTCCGTAGAACGCGACGCGGGAGAGCTCCTCGACGGTGGGCAGCGCGCCGTCCGGCCGCCACAGCGGCGCCTGGACGAGGCCGGGGTCGAGGAGGTCGAACCCGTCGAAGAACGGCACGATGTCCTCGAAGCCGCGCACGGTCAGCGAGGCGGTGGCGTTCTTGTACGCGTCGGCGGCGTCGCCCTCCACATGGGGGTGGAAGTCGCCGGTCCCGTGGGTGAGGACGAGGTAGCTGCCGTCGGGCAGCGCCTCCCCGAGGGTGGCGACGATGCCGGCGGGGTCCTCCGCGTCCGTGATGAAGTGCAGGACGGCGACCAGCAGCAGGGCCACCGGCTCGTCGAAGTCGATGAGCCGCCGGATGACGGGGTGTTCGAGGATCGCCTCCGGCTCGCGGACGTCGGCGAGCACGAAGCCGGCGTTGCCCGCGTTGGTGAGCTTCGCGCCCGCGTGGACGGAGACGATCGGGTCATTGTCCACATAGGCGACCCGGACGTCGGTGGACACCTCGCGGGCCACCTCGTGGGTGTTGGGCGAGGTGGGGATGCCCGTGCCGATGTCGATGATCTGCCGGATGCCGCCGCGTACGACCTCCCGTACGGCGCGGCGCAGGAAGGCCCGGTTGGCGCGGGCGCTGGGCCGCGCGTCCGGGATGATCTTGATGACTTGTTCGGCGGCCTCGCGGTCCACCTGGTAGTTGTCCCAGCCGCCGAGGTAGTAGTCGTACATCCGGGCCGGGTGAGGTCTGCTGGTGTCCAGCTCCTCGGCCGAGAAACCGCGCTCGCTCACGTGCTCTCCCTCACTCGCCGCTCATGCTCGGCACCACGAGCAGGAAGTCGGCTTCGCCCGCCTTCGCGCCCTGGATGAATGTCTGGATCTCGTGGTGGGTGTAGATCAGCGCGGGCCCGTCGGGGTCCGTCGACTGACGCAGGGCCACCCTGCCGTCGCGCAGCCGCATCGCCTCGACACAGCTGCCGCCGTTGCCGCCGCTCCACGGCTTGTGCCAGCCCTCGCTTCCGAGGTCCTTGGCGGGCATGCCGTTGTATATGCGACCCATGGTTCAGATCTCCTTACGAATGCCACCCAGGTAGGCCTCGGTGGTGTGTGCCGGCGCGGCCTGCGCGCACATGCGGTCGAGCGCCTCCAGCAGGGTGGAGACGTCGTCGCGCTGGTCGAAATAGACGGCCCCGACGAGGTTCTCGGCGTAGGCGATGTCCGGCAGTTCCTGGATCGGGAACCGGAAGATGTGGAACGGCCCGTACATCGCCGGGTGCGGTCCGGCCGCGAACGGGATGACCTGGAGCCGTACGTTGGGCATGGCGGTGGCTTCGATGAGCCGGTCGATCTGCTCGCGCATGACCTCGGGGCCCGCGATGCGCCGGCGCAGGACGGTCTCGTCCATGACGACCCAGAGCAGGGGCGCGTTCTCGCGGGTCAGGAGCGACTGGCGCTCCATGCGGACGGCGACGCCGCGGTCGATGTCGGCCTCGGCGGCGTGCGGCATCCCGGCGCGCAGCACCGCGCGGGCGTAGCCCTCGGTCTGGAGCAGTCCGGGTACGTAGTGCGGTTCGTACGCGCGGATGAGGTTGGCCTCACCCTCCAGGCTGACGAACGCGCTGAACCAGTCGGGGAGCACGTCGCGGAACCGGTGCCACCAGCCGGGCTGGTTGGCCTCGCGGGCCAGCGCGACGAAGTTCTCGATCTCGTCGGAGTCGCTGATGCCGTAGATGCCGAGGAGCTTCTCGATGTACGGGATCTTGAGCCCGACCTCGGCCTTCTCCATCCGGCGGACGGTCGCGTGCGTGACGTCGAGGGCCTTGCCCGCCTGTTCGTAGCTGAGCCCGGCCTTCTCGCGCAGGTCCTGCAATCGCTTGCCCAGCACTACCCGAAGGACGGTCGGAGCGCCTACCGGCCGTGCGTCCGCCACTGTCCATCCCCTCCAACTGATGTCATATGCCTAGCAGTGTGTCACGCAGCTGGTTGAGCTAACAGACTGTGCTTGCGATTCTGCAATTTACAGATTGAACCTTGCCACACGTGACTCACATCGCACATAGTTGACGCGTGGCCTACTCCTATGACGCAGTCTCGTTAAGGCGCCGAGGCGGTTCGTCCGTCCAGCACCTACAGGACGCGTTCCACCTGCCGGCCCGGAACACCTCGGTGGCCGAAGCGCGAAGACGAGTTCTCGCGCGGCTCGGCGAGTGGGGCGTGGCGCAAGTGGTGTGCGAGGACGCCGAATTGGTGGTCTCCGAGCTCTTCACCAATGCCGTGCGGCACACCGACAGCGACAAGGTGAGCTGCCGGCTGCATGTCACCGGCGACCGCCTGCACGTCGAGGTCGCCGACCAGGGCTACGGTCCGGATCAGCCGCGAGCCAGGCTCAGCGGCGCGGACGAGGAGAGCGGGCGCGGCCTGCTGCTGGTCGGCGCCGTGTCGGACGCGTGGGGCGTACGCCCCGGCGAGATCGGCCGGGGGCGCGTCGTATGGGCTGTTCTGGCGGGCGCGCGGCCCTGCCGCTGAATGCGTGCGCCCTCGCGGCGCGAAGGTCTGCCCGGTCCTACGCGCCGGACAGACCCTGACGGCGGCTCGCGGGTCCAAGACCTGCGGGCATGATGTCGCCGCAGGTCAGAGCGGCAGCAGGTCGGGGCGCTTGGGCTCGACGTGGTCGCCCGAGGACTCGCCGCGCAGCCGGCGGCCGATCCACGGCACCAGGTACTCGCGCGCCCAGTGGATGTTGTCGCGGCGCACCTCGGCGGGCGAGCGCTGGTCCTCCGACGGCCATGCCTGGTCGGGGTCGGCGGGTACGTCCAGGCCGAGCACCTGCGCGGCGCGCAGCGCGACGCGGGTGTGTCCGTCGGGGGACAGATGCAGCCGGTCGTCGCTCCAGGCGCGCCGGTCCTGCACCGAGCGCAGCGACCACAGGTCGAGCACCGGGCAGTCGTGCCGGTCGGCGATGGCCCGTACGTGCGCGGTGTACGTCGCGATCTTGCCGCGCAGATGCCGCAGCACGGGGATGCCGCGCGTGTCGAAGCCCGTGCACAGCAGCACGGTGCCGACGGACGACTTGAGGTCCGCGACGGCCGCCTCGTAGCGGGCGGCGACGTCGTCGGGGTCGGTGCCGGGGCGCAGGATGTCGTTGCCGCCTGCGCAGAAGGTCACCAGGTCGGGGCCGAGCTCCATGGCGCGCGGCACCTGCTCGGCCACGATCTGGTCGAGGAGCCGGCCGCGGACCGCGAGGTTCGCGTAGCGGAAGCCCGCGGGGGCCTCGGCGTCCGCCTCGGCCTGCGCGTCCGCGCGCCGGTCGGAGAGGAGCACGGCGAGCCGGTCCGCCCAGCCGACGAAGGTGTCGTCGGGACCGGGGTCGCCGACGCCCTCGGTGAAACTGTCCCCGACAGCCGCGTACGACCCGATTGCGTCACTGTTGAATGTCTTCGAATCCTCTGCCACGACTCCCCATCTTTCACCCCAAGCAGTGACCTACGCCACCGTAACCAGGGGTTGACGTGCAGTGATGTATCCCACCTCGATCATTGCCAATCAATGCGGCGAAGGTGGAATACAGCGGCGGCCAGGTCGCCGCCGAGCCGTGTGCGCAGGCCGCGGTGGGTGAGGACCGCTCCGCGGTGCGTCTCGCCGCGGTCCGGGTCCGTGTAGCGGGCCGCCGGGTCGAGCCCGCGCAGCCGCAGCGGCGGCGGCTCCTCGCCGTAGCGCTGGGCGGGCAGCCAGGCCAGTACGACGCTCTCGTCGCCGCGTACGTACTGGACGGCGGCGAGCCCGTCGCCGGGCGGCCGCAGCCGGTAGAGGTCGCCGCCCTGCACGAGCGGGCGGATCCGTTTGTACAGTTCGATCCACTTCCGTGCCTCCTCCAGCTCCCGGCCGCTCCACCGCGCCAGGTCGCCGCCGACGCCCAGCACGCCCGCCATGGCGCTCACGAAGCGGAAGCCGAGCGGGCTGACGCGTCCGTTCATCTGGTCGTTGGGGCTGTCCGTGACCCAGGCGGCCATGATCCGGGCCGGGTGGAGCTGGCTGAATCCGTGCTGAATGGCGAGCCGGTCGACGGGGTCGGTGTTGTCGGAAGTCCACATCTGGTCCGTACGGGCGGCCATCGCCAGGTCGATGCGCCCGCCGCCTCCCGAGCAGGCTTCGACGGCCACGTGCGGGTGGGCGGCGCGGAGCCGCTCCAGGAGCCCGTACAGGCCCTCGACGTGTTCGGTCCACAGCCGTTGCGGGTAGGGGTCGCCGGGCCAGCCGGCGTCCGTGAAGGAGCGGTTGAAGTCCCACTTCAGATAGTCGACGGGCGCGCCGCGCAGCAGGCCGTCGAGCCGCTCCCACAGATACGCGCGCACGTCGTCGCGGGCGAGGTTGAGTACGAGCTGGTGGCGGAATTCGGTGCGGCGGCGGCCCTCGTGGTGCTGCGTCCAGTCGGGGTGGGCGCGGTAGAGGTCGCTGTCGGCGTTGACCATCTCCGGTTCCACCCAGACGCCGAACTCCATGCCGAGGCGGTGCACTTCGTCGGCAAGGGGCTTCAACCCGCCAGGGAACCGGTCGGGGTTGGGCGTCCAGTCGCCGAGCCCGGCGGCGTCGTGGGTGCGCGCCCCGAACCAGCCGTCGTCCACGACGAACAGTTCGACGCCCAGCCCGGCGGCGCGGTGCGCCAGTTCGCGCTGCCGCTCCTCGTCGACGTCGAAGCCGGTGGCCTCCCAGGAGTTGTAGAGGACCGGCCGTGGCCGGTCGGCGGCCGGGATGAGGTGTGCGCGCTGCCAGGCGTGCCAGGCGCGGCTGGCGGCCCCGAAGCCGCCGTCGGTCCACAGCCCGGCGAAGACGGGGGTGGTCCAGGAGTCTCCGGGCGCGAGCCGCAGCAGGCCGGAGTCGTCGTGTCCGGCGCCGCCGACGGTCTGCACCGCCCCGTCGGGCAGCAGCTGCACGGCGATCCGCCAGGACCCGGACCAGGCGAGCGCGCATCCGTACACCTCGCCGCTCTCCTCCCCCGCGTCGCCCGCGTCGAGGGCGATCCAGGGCAGGTGGGCGTGGCCGGTGTGGCCGCGGCGGCTGCCGATCTGCTGCTCGCCGGGGGTGAGGGGGCCGCGGACCAGGCGGCTCTCGGCGCCCCAGCGGCCATGCAGGTGGGACAGGCGCCAGGCGCCCCGCGCGGGGAGCGACCAGGCGGCGGAGTCGGCGCGCAGCAGCTCCAGGGGTACGCCGCCGTCCGTACGGGTACGGGCGTGGGTGAGGGTCGCCCAGCGCTCGACGACGTCCGCGCCGGCGCGTACCCGGTAGTGAAGGGTGAGGGCGAGATGATGCAGCCGGTCGTGGAAGCGGAGCCGCAGCTCATCGGCGTCGGTCTCCCCCTTGTCGAAGACCCACTCGGTGCCGCGCACGCCGTCGGCGCGTACGGACAGGGCGGGGCGCACGAAGCGCGGACCTCCCTCCACCGGGTATTCCTCGCGCCCGTCGAGCGGTGATTCGAATCCGCGCGCGGCGGGGATCTTCTCTGCGGCGAGGGCCTCGGCGTCCTCGACCGTGATCCGCGGCCCCCAGTGGAGGTGCAGCAGTTCGTCGTCTTCCGTGAGGTGCAGTGCGTAGCCGCTCCGGACGCCGGACAGGAGCCATATCCGACCGTTTCCGCCGACCTCGATCACTGAGCCCCCAATTGAGCACCAATGCCGACAGGTCCGAACATCATCGGGTCGGCGGCGCCCAAAGGCAATGGCCGTGCGGCGCCGGTGTGACACCCGCGCGGTGCCGGTGCACGGCCCGTGAGGTGCCGAAGCCGAACTGATTGCCCCTGGAACGCATGTCGTATGGTCGATTCAGCTGCCTCGTCGACGAGCCGCGTCGACGGACGGAACCGAGGAGCGCCCGTGACGCAACAGTCGCCGCAGATCCCGTCGACCGAGCCGGAGCTGGCCGGCGTCCGCAACTTCCGGGACGTGGGCGGGCTGCCGACCCACGACGGCCGGCGCGTGCGACACGGCGTCCTGTTCCGCAGCGGCCACCTCGCGCACGCGACCGAGGACGACGCCCGCTATCTGGGATCGCTCGGCCTGCACACCATCTTCGACTTCCGCAATTCCTCCGACATCCGGCTCGAAGGCCCCGACGTCGCGCTCACCGGCGTCCGGAACGTGAACATACCGCTCAGCGACCCGGCCGACGGCAAGGAGTTCTGGGCGATGGTCCGCGACGGCCACCTCGACGAGCTGCGCGTCGCGCTCGGCGAGGGCCAGGCCGTCGGCCGGATGTCCAGCTCGTACCGCTCCATCATCACGGAGCGCACCGCCGAGCACAGCCGGGTGGTGCACGCGCTCGCCGAGGACAGCGTGCCCGCGCTGATGCACTGCGCCGCCGGGAAGGACCGCGCGGGGCTGTCGATCGCGGTCACCCTGCTCGCCGTGGGCGTGGGGCGCGACGCGATCCTCGCCGACTACCTGGAGTCCAGCGCTCCGCACCGCCGGTACAAGATCCGGCGCGGCGACAACTCGGCCGCCGCGCTGTCCCCCGAGGTCATGGAGCTGCTCGCGCCGCTCTTCGACGCGCGGGCCGAGTATCTGGCCGCCGCGTTCGAGACGATCGAGGAGCGCTGGGGCACCACCGACCGCTATCTCGAAGAGGGACTGGGCCTCTCCTCACGCACCCGCGAGCTGCTGTGCTCACGGCTGCTGACGGACTGACCGGCCGGTACCGGCCGGAGAAGAAGGAACGATCCCTCCGCCGCCCCCTCACCGGCCGCCGACCGGTTCGGGCGGCGGCTGCGAGGCCGCCTCCAGCGCCGGAGCGCCGTCGGGCCGCTCCGCTGCGAGTACGGCGTCGCGGTCCTCTGCCGCGGGCGCGGCGTCGGCGTCGGCGTGCTTGGACTGCCGGGCGAACTGCGTGCGGTACAGCTCCGCGTAGAGCCCATCCAGCTCCAGCAGCTCCTCATGGGTGCCGCGCTCCCGTACCCGCCCCTTGTCGATGACGAGGATCTGGTCGGCGTCGCGGATCGTGGACAGCCGGTGGGCGATCACCAGCGAGGTGCGGCCCGCCAGCGCGTTCTTCAGGGCCCGCTGGAGGGCGGCCTCCGACTCCGAGTCGAGGTGCGCGGTGGCCTCGTCCAGGACCACGATCGGCGGGGCCTTCAGCAGCAGCCGTGCCATGGCGATGCGCTGCTTCTCGCCGCCGGAGAGCCGGTAGCCGCGGTCGCCGACCATGGTGTCGAGGCCGTCGGGCAGCGACTGGATCAGCTCCCAGATCTGCGCGGCCTTGCAGGCCTCGGTCAGCTCCTGCTCGGTGGCGTCCGGCCGGGAGTAGGTCAGGTTCGCGCGGATCGTCGTGTGGAATAGGTGCGCGTCCTGGGTGACCATGCCGATCGTGTCGTTCAGGGAGCGCAGGGTCAGATCGCGGAGGTCGTGCCCGCCGATGCGGATGGCGCCCTCCACCGGGTCGTAGAGCCGCGGAACGAGGTGGGTGCTGGTCGTCTTGCCCGCGCCCGAGGGGCCCACGAGCGCGGTGAGTTTCCCGGCCGGCGCGGTGAAGGACACGTCACGCAGCGTCCACGCGTCGTCGGTGCGCTCCTGCATGGGCTGGGCGACGGACTCCAGCGAGGCCAGCGAGACCTCGGACGCCTTCGGGTAGCGGAACGACACGCGGTCGAACTCGATGTCCGGCGCCGATCCGTTCCCGGCGGCGACGGCGGGCAGCGCCTTCGCGTCCGGCTTCTCCGAGATCAGCGGCTTGAGGTCGAGAACCTCGAAGAGCCGGTCGAAGCTGACGAGCGCGGTCAGGACGTCCGACTGCGCGTTGGAGAGCTGTCCGACCGGGGCCATCAGCCGGGTCAGCAGCGCGGCGAGGGCCACCAGCGACCCGAGCTGGAAGGCGCCGTTGACGACGAGGCCGCCGCCGATGCCGTACACCGCGGCGGTGGCCAGGGAGCCCACGAGCAGCGTCGTGAGGAAGAGCAGCTTCATCGCGACGGAGTGCCGCACGCCGATCTCCCGCGCCCGGCCCACCAGCCCCGAGAACTGGGCGTTCTCCCGATCCGGGTGACCGTAGAGCTTGACCAGCAGCGCGCCGGTCACGTTGAACCGCTCCTGCATCGTGGCGCCCATCTCGGCGTTGATCTGCATGTGCTGCCGTACGAGCCGTTGCAGTCGGCGGCCGATGAGCCGGCCCGGCAGGATGAAGAACGGGATGAGCGCCAGGGACAGCAGGGTGATCACCCAGGACAGGTACACCATGGTGATCAGCACGAACACCAGGGTGAGCCCGGCGGAGAACACCGTCGACAGGAGCTGGGTGACGGCCTGCTGGGCGCCGACCACATCGGTGTTCAGCCTGCTGACGAGCGCCCCGGTCTGCGCCCGCGTGAAGAACGCGAGGGGCTGGCGCTGCACATGGTCGAAGACCTCGGTGCGCAGATCGTAGATGAGCCCCTCGCTGACCCGCGCCGAGTACCACGCCTCGGCGTATCCCAGCCCGCCCGCCACCAGCGCGAGCGCGGCGACCGAGAGGGCGCACCAGACGACGACCGACATGTTCTGGTCGGCGACGCCGTTGTCGATGAGGTATTTGAGGAGTACGGGCGGGGCCACCACACTGGCGGCGTTCAGGGCCGTGATGATCAGGAGAAAGACGATGTGGCGGCGGTGCGCCCCCAGGTACGGGAGGATCCGCTTCGCCGTGCCGGGTGTGATCCGCTGTTTGATGATGGAGGGGTCCGGCGCGTCCCCCCGCATGATTACCGGTCCGGGGCCACCCATCATGGCCACAGGTACCACCTCTGTCTCGTCGTCAGGGTCGGGGCGGTGTCTTGTCGTCAGGGTCGGGAAGGGCCGGCGAGGAAATCGATGATCGCGGAGTTCACGGCGTCCGGCTTCTCCAGATATCCGTAGTGTCCGCACCCGGCAATCTCCGTGTACGCGCCGCCGGGAATGCTCTCGGCGACCTCGCGGCCCAGGTGCGGGCGTACGACCAGGTCGTCGCGGAAGGAGATGACCAGGCAGGGGCGCCGGACGCGGCGGTACGCGGCGAGCCGGTCCCCGATCGCCTGGAGGCTGAGCTGGTTGCGGACCTCGGAAGGGTCGACCGCCGACATCTCGAAGACGTCGAGCCAGCCCTGGAGCTCCCGCTCGTTGTTGAGCGTCTCGGGCGAGAGGTTCTGGATCGCCTGCACGTAGGCCGCGTAGCGGGGCGGGATCTTGACGTCGCTGTCGCAGAGTTCGATGTCGGCGGCGGCCATGGCGGAGACCAGCACGTCGGCCCGGCCGCAGGTCGCCATCAGCACGGCACGGTCCACGAGTTCGGGCCGGGCGAGGAGCAGTTCCTGCACGATGATCGCGCCCAGCGAGAACCCGACGACGCGGCACGGCCCCACGCCGAGGTGGTCGATGAGGCCGGCCACGTCCGCCGCCATGTCGTCGAGGGTGGTGCCCTCCGCGCACGGGCCGCTCGGCGGGATGCCCCGGTTGTCGAGCGTGATCGCCCGGTAGCCGGCCGCTCTCAGGGCGGGCACCTGGTGCGAGCGCCAGACGCGGCCGGGGGCCGCGGTCCCGGTGACCAGCACGACCGGGTCCCCGGCTCCGTACACGTCGTAGCCGAGGGTGATTCCGTTGATCGTCGCCACCGGCACGAAGGTCTCCTTTCAGCTGTTGTTGTGCGACGGATGTTGTTGCCCGGCCGTCACTCACGCCCCGCGAACCGGCCGACCTTCGCGATGACGTCCTCGTCGTAGAGGCGCAGGGCCTGCTGGAGCGCGAACTCGGCCATGTAGCGCCGGAATTCGTCCGGCGGTTCTTCGGCAAGGTTCAGCATTCTGCGGTTGGCGACGACCGCCGGGGCGCTCAGCCGCTCGACGCCCCGGGCGACGGCCGCGTCCATCTCCTCCGGCTCCACGACCTCGTCGGCCACCAGCCGGGCGTCGGGTTCGCTCGCCCACAGCCGCCGCCCCTGGAGGATGACCTGCCGGGAGATACGCGGCCCCGTGTGCCGGCCGAGCCGGAAGTTCCCGGCGCCCGGCACGATGCCCTCGCGGGCGGCGGGCAGCGTGAAGTAGGCGTCGGAGGCGGCCACCACGTGGTCGAGCACGAGGAGGATCTGCATGCCGCCGCCGATGGCGAAGGTGTCGACCGCGCCGATCCAGGGCTTCTCGACCGTACGCGCGTGCCACGCCCCCTCGCCGTCAGTCCGGACGCCCCGAACGAGCTTGTGCAGATAGCCCAGTTCGCGGCGGAGCAGGAAGCCGACCAGTGAAATACCGCCCGCGTGGAGGCTCTTGAGGTTGATTCCCGCGCTGAAGACCCGCTTGCCGCGGTAGCGGGGGTGGGTCATCTCACCGCCGCGTACCACCCCCACGCGCACCTCCGGGTCGAGGAGCGCGAGGTCGACGGCGGTCTCCATGTCGTCGACCTGTTCGACGTCCTCGGCGTTGAGACAGTCGTCCCGACACATCGTCAGATAGGCGGCTCCGTCCCTTCGTTGTACGGCCACCGATCGCGTCCGGACCTCGCCGGTGCGGCGGAACGCGGGCAGCAGTTCCAGGGCGCGCGGCGTCGGCAGCAGCATCGTGTCGAGCAGATGCGGGCCCGCGGCCGGGGAGCCGAGGACCGCCCGCAGGAAGATTCCCTGATCGATCTCGTGCCCCTCCTTGTCCGCCTGGCGCCGCTTCCGGTCCTCAGCGAGCTGACCGGCCGACGGGAGGAGGGCGGGGAATTCGACGGCGGCGGCCTCGACCAGTTCGGCGAGGCGCAGCCCGACGGTACGGCCCGCGGTGAGCCGGTCGTACACGTCGTCGACGTGCGCCTGAAGGAAGCGGACCCGCTCGGCGCGGGCCGCGTCCTTCGCCGCGGCGGCCTCGGCCCGCTCCCCGGGCGAGCGGGAGCCGGGCTCCGGGAGCGCCGCCACCAGCTTCTCGACGCGGGCCGCGGCCTCGTACAGGCTCGGCCACACGCCTCCGGCCAGTGCCGGAGAAGGCCGGACGGCGGTCATGAGGCCTCCTGCGCGGCGCTGCGCAGTACGCGGTCGCAGGCGGCCAGGTGCGGGCCGAGCGCGTCCTCGAAACTCGTCGTCCTCGCGTCGAGCAGGAGCTGCCGGCGGATCGCGAGATCCTTCCCGGACAGGCCGCTGACCAGCCCGGCGGCGGCCGCGACCGCCTGTTCGGGGTCGTCGACCAGCCCGTCGACGATGCCGAGCGTACGGGCCTCGGGCGCGTCGATCGGCAGGCCGAACAGGACGGCCCTGCGGGTCCGGGCCGCGCCCGCCAGCTGTACGAGCCGGAAGCCGGCCATGCCGGGCCAGGTGGCCGAGCCGTCGCCGTGCACCAGGAGCCGGGTGTCGAGGGCGGCCACCCGGATGTCGGCGGCGAGGAACGCGTCGAGGGCCGTGCCGCCGCACTCCCCGTGGGCGAGGGCGAGCGTGGCCATCGGGAGCCGTTCCAGCCTGCGCACGGCGCGTTCCCACTTGCTGACGAGCATGACGTCCAGGCCGCTGCTCCAGTCCCCCGCCGGGGCCCCGGTGACCTGCACGATGACGACGCCGGAGCCGCCCCGGTCCTCGGCCCGGTCGCAGAGGCCCGCCAGGGCCTTGACCGACGCGGTCGACAGCGGCTCGGCGCCGTCGATCTCCACCATGAGCGTGTGGTCCATCGCACCCTCCGGGTTCACCATCGGATCAGCGCCGTCTCAAGGGTGGAGCCGGGCCCCATGGTCATGAGCACGCCGTAGTCGCCGGGCGCCGCGACGCCTTCGTCGAGGAGCCGTTCGTAGGAGAAGAGGAACGAGCCGCTGGAGACATTGCCGTGGTCGCGCAGGACCCCGGTGGTGTGCCGCACGGCGTGACGGGTCAGCCCGAGGTTGACGACGACGGCGTCGACGACCTTCTTGCCGCCCGAGTGGACGAGCCAGTGGCCTATGTCGCTGCGGCGCAGCCCCGTTCCCGAGAGCAGCCGGTCGACGACGATCTCGGCGTGCGCGCCGACTACGTACGGGATCAGCGGATCGAGGTAGAAGCTGAAGCGTCCCAGGTCGCGGTCCCAGTCGTAGCGCATGGCGTCGACCGCGTCGGGGATGATGCAGCTCGCGAACTTGAGGATGCCGGGGCCCGCGGGGCCTTCAGGGGCTTCGGTCGCGGGCGCGCCGGGCGGCGGTCCGGCCGGGGCCAGGGGGACCTCCGCCGGGTCCGTCAGCAGCGCGATGGCGCCCGCGCCGTCCCCGAACAGGCTGTTGACGACGGCGGTCCGCATCGTGGAGTCCATCGCGTACGCCGCGGAGCACGCCTCCACGCACAGGACGACGGCGAGGTCGCCCGGGTTCGCGGCGGACCAGCCGGCCACCACGTTCAGGGCGTTGAGGCCCGCGTTGCAGCCCATGCCGACGATGTCGGAGCGGCTGCAATGCCGGTCGATGCCCAGTTCACGGATGAGGAGCGCGCTGATGCCGGGGGTGAGGAAGCCGGTGGAGGTCACACAGCACAGGTGGCGCAGGTCCGAGAGGTCGGCGCCCGCCCGGCGCAGGCAGCCCAGCAGCGCCTCCGCGCCCATGTCGAGCGCCATGCGCTTGTGCTTGTCGAGCAGGTCGCCCTGCGGTTCCACGGGCCGTACGCCGTCCTCGCCCGGGTCGGGAAGGCTGAGGTTGCGCCGTTCGATGGCGCTGTTGAGGAAGACGGAGCGGATGCGGGGATCAGTGATCCCGAAGGCTTCGAGCACCTCTTCCTGGGAGTAGGAGGTGGGGCTGGTCGCCGTGCCCACCCCGACGATCCGGGGCCGGGCGAGCACCGCCCTCGGTTCGCGGCCGCCGGGCGCCGGGGCCGCGGCGCCGAGTGGCGCCGGGTCCAGCAGCGCCACGGATTCCGGGCTGTCTATGCTGACGGTCATCGGAAGGTCCACCCCCACATACGTCGTTTGCTGCGCGGCCGCTGTGTGCTACGGATACTGATCACTTCGGTCGCCCTTCTCTTGAGCACCCGCTGAGCACCCGCCGGGCGCGGGCGAAGCGGATGAATCGGTGAAGCGGTGAAGCGGTGCATGAGGTGCATGCGGTTCAGGAGGGTGCGCTGCTCGCGGCCTCGATGAAGCGCGCGAGCCGTGCCGTGCCCTCGGTGATCTCACTGGGCGTCACATAGCTGATGGAAAGCCGGAGTTCCTGATCGCCGCCGCCTCCGGGGTAGAAGTAGCTCATCGGGGTCCAGATGACGCCGAACTCCTCGGCGGACCGGACGAGCGCGGCGTTGTCCGCGCGGAACGGCACCCGTACGCCCAGGAAGAAGCCGCCCGAGGGCTCGTTCCACCGCACGCCGAGAGCCGCTCGGCGGTCGGCCGGCAGCCGGGCCTCCAGCTCCTGGAGCGTGTGCCGCAGCGCGTCGTCGTAGTGGACGGCCGCCTTCGCGTTCAGCTCCGAGAGGCGGCCGCGGGCGGCGAGCAGGGCGCCCGCCACCACGGCCTGGCTCAGGGACGGGGTGTTGACCGTCACCATGCTCTTGATCTTGGCGAGTTCGTCCGCGAGCAGCGTCCTGCGGCCCGCGCCGCCCACGACCGGCTGGTCGCCCACGACTGGCTCGCCGTCCACGGCCGGATGGTCCTCCACGACCGGCTGGTCGGCGACGACGAAGCCCAGCCGCGCGCCGGGAAAGACGGTCTTGGCGAACGAGCCGATGTGCACGACCCGGCGCGCCCGGTCCAGGGACTTCAGCGTCGGAAGCGGCGGTCCGGGGCTGACCAGGCGGTACGGGCTGTCCTCCACGATGAGGAGGTCGTGGCGCGCCGCCAGCTCCAGCAGTTCGGTCCGGTCCCGCAGCCCCATCGTGGCGCCGGAGGGGTTGGAGTGGTCCGGGATGACGTAGAAGGCGCGCGGCCGCCGCCCCCGCGCCCGCTCCTGCTCGATCACCTCCTCCAGCGCTTCGCGGCGGTAGCCGTCCGCGCCCTCCGGCACCGGGGTCACGGGGATGTCGAGCAGCCGGGCCGCGCCGGTGATGCCCATGAAGCAGGGGCTGGCGACGAGGATCGCGTCTTCGGGCCCGCAGACGAGCGCCCGCAGCACCAGCAGCATGGCCTCCTGCGCGCCGACGGTCACCACGACGGACTCGGGCGGTACGTCGATGTTCTCGTCCACGCGCAGCCAGTCGGCGACGATGTCGCGGATCTGCCCGGCGACGGGCCCGTACTGGTACATGAGGGTGCGGACGCGCTCGGGCGAACTCCCCCGCGCCGCCTCGTGGTCGAGGTAGCCGCGGAGGTAGCCGAAGATCTGTTCTGTGTCGAAGAAGCCGTCGTACGGGCGGCCGGGCGCGAAGGAGATCGCGTCCGGGTAGCGGAGCGTGACCTCGTTGAGAAAGGTCATCGTGTCCAGGACCGGGTCGCTGACGCTGGAGTGCAGTTCACCCTTGCGCAGCCGCGCGCCCCGGCCGAATACGTCGGCGCTCTGTCCGTCCATGGAATTCCCCCCGCGACACCGGTGATCGAAAGACCCTTTTCCGGTGGCCGTTTCCGCAGTCCTTTTCCAGCGGCCCGCTCCACGAGCGGCCCCGCTGCCGCAGGCCCTCCCGGAAGCTCGGATCAAGCGCGGGCAGCGTCGAAGAGCCTCGAACGGAAAGAGCCTCGAACAGCATAAAAGCAGATGCGGCTGGACCGAAGGCCCTGTCCAACCAACCGAATTCGCCACTTGGGCAGGGCAACGAGAATTCGGAACACTCCCCCACACCGCGCCGGCCGCGAAACCCACCGGAACCCACACCTCCTACCAGGCGACCGGCAGCGTCTCGACCCCGTACTGCGGGGCGAACGGCCGGTACCGCAGCTCCTCGGGCGGCACGCCCAGCCGCAGCTCGGGAAAGCGCTCCAGCAGCCGCGCGAAGGCGATCCGCATCTCCATCCGGGCCAGCGACGCGCCCAGGCAGAAGTGGACGCCGTGGCCGAACGCCACATGGGTGATGGTCCCGCGGGTGATGTCCAGGCGGTTCGGGTCGCCGGGCGTCTCCGCGCGGTTTGCCGCGATCAGCGAACAGCCGACGGCCTGACCGGCCTTGACCACCTTCCCCGCCATCGGCACATCGACCACGGCCGTACGGGGCGAGGCCGTCGAGACCACCGACACGTACCGCAGCAGCTCCTCGACCGCGCCGTCCATCAGCTCCGGCCGCTCCCTGAGCAGCGCGAGCTGGTCCGGGTGGAGCAGCAGCGCGAGCAGGCCCAGCCCCAGCATCTGGGCGGTGCTCTCCACGGCCGCCGAGACGAGGAAGCCGGCGATCCCCGCCAGCTCGTGGTCGGTCAGCTCCTCGCCGTGCTCGCGGATGAGCATGCCGAGGAGGTCGTCGCTGGGCTCGCCGCGCTTCCGGATCATGACCTTGACCAGGTACCTGTCGAGCGCCTGCACGGCCGTCGCCTGCTTCTTGGCCCGGCTGGTGGAGCGGATGTCGAGCATGCGGGCGAGGTCGGCCAAGTCGTCGCGGGGAAGGCCGAGCAGCCCGCAGACGACCTGTCCGGGCACCGGCCAGGCGAAGTGGCGCACCAGGTCGGCCGGCTGCCCGGCCCTCTCCAGGACGTTCAGCCGGTCCTCTACGATCTCCTCGATAATGGGCACCATCCGGCGCATTCGCCGCACGGTGAACTCGGGTGTCAGCATTTTCCGGAGCCGCGCGTGGTCCGGCCGGTCGTAATGCAGCAGATTTCCGGTGTCGAACGGCTGCCCGTCCATGGTGTGGGCGGGACGCGGTTTTCCGGTGAACCGGTCCGCGTCGCTGAGAACCGCCTTGACCTCGGTGGGGCCCGTAGCGATCCAGTCGAGCACGGCGGAATCGGAGACTTCGGCGAACGGCGTCTCCTCGCTCATCCGGACCAGCTCGGGCAAGGGGTCGATCCCGTTGCGACGCTGGTATACGGGAACATTCGATTCCTTGGGCATCCTTGAACTCCTCTCATGCCACGTGTTGCGTTCGTCGTGTCACGTTCGTCGTCGTACCGCTTTCTTGCGCGGCGTTCGACGTCGCTCAATCCCAGGCGAGCGGCAGCTTCTCGATTCCGTAAATCGGCCGGGACTGCGACCGGAACCGCAGTTCCTCGCGGGGTACGGCCATCCGCAGACCGGGAAAGCGCTCCAGCAGCCGTGCGAAGGCGATCCGCAGTTCCATCCGGGCCAGCGGGGCGCCGACGCAGAAGTGGATGCCGTGCCCGAAACCCACGTGCGTGGTGCTGCCGCGGGTGATGTCGAAGTCGTCGCGCGGCGCGTCGGGGTACTGGGTGCGGTTCGCCGCGAACAGCGAACAGGCCACGACCTCGCCGGCCTTCACGACCTGGCCCGCGAACTCCACATCCACCAGCGCGGTACGGAAGTTGGCGAGCGGCACGACGGCCACGTACCGCAGCAGCTCCTCGACCGCCTGGCCCATCAGCTCCGGCCGTTCCCGGAGCAGGGCCAGCTGTTCGGGGTGGTCGAGCAGCGCCAGCGTGCCCAGCCCGAGCATCCCGGCCATGTTCTCCAGCCCGGCGCCGAGGGTGGCGTCGATGAGTCCCACCAGATCGGCGTCGGTGATGCCCTCCCCGTGGTCCCGGAGCAGCATGCTGATCAGGTCGTCCCCGGACGGGTCCAGGCGCTTGCGCGCGACGAACCGGTCCAGGTAGTCGGTGAAGGCGTGCTCCGCGGCCATCACCAGCTTCCGCGGGCCGTCGCGGCGCTGGCCGAGCAGCATGTTCCGGGTCAGCTGGGGCTGGTCGTCGCGCGGAATGCCGAACAGCGCGCAGGCGACCAGGCCGGGTACGGGCCACGCGAAGTGACGCATCAGGTCGGCCGGCTGCCCGGCCCGCTCCAGCGCGCCCAGCCGGTCCGCCACGATCTCCTCGATGACGGGCTCCATCCGGCGTATCCGCCGCGCCGTGAGCGCCGGTGTCAGCATCTTCCGGATGCGGGTGTGCTCGGGCGGGTCGTTCTGGAGCGGGTTCCCGGCCTGGGCCAGCC